>JAYVUJ010000054.1:0-5049 GCA_043788035.1 Ferruginibacter sp.
AGTTCACAAACATCACACGTAATTGCTTCTACATTCTGTATACCCCGATGCGCTGCATTTTCAATTGCAATGGCGAGCATATCATCCGCTACATCGACCATAGTTACTTTGCCACCATTAAGCATGCCGGCAATTGTTAAGGCAGGTTCACCTGTGCCAGATGCAATATCTAATACCAGCTTATTTCCTAAAGGTGAAAGGGCTGCAATAATAGCATCCCCTACCGGTAGCATAAAGTCCATAGTAAGGCTGTCCCATTTTTTCCAGCCGCCAGAAAATTTGTTCCAGGATTGTTTTTGCTGTTCTCTTATTTCTTCTAACCGGGCATCCATGGTTGGCAATATTTTTTATTATAAATTAGGAAGCTAGCTGAAGTTACAAAAAAAAAATAGAAGTATAGCTACATAAAAAAATAGGTACATTTAGAATTATGGTTTTGTTCTATGCCCCATCCAGGCTACTTGTTTGTAGCAAAAAAACGCCGGATAGTTTCATTCGCTTTTGGCATTTGCTTCAAATTTATAACCAACGCCATAAATAGATTTTATATAGTCTGCACCACCTGCATGCAATATTTTTTTTCGCAAATTTTTTATATAGGTATAAATAAAATCATAGCTGCCTGCCAGGTTCATATCATCGCCCCACAAATGTTCGGCAATAGCATTTTTAGTAATCACTTTATTTTTATTGCTGATAAACTATGATAGCAGTTCGTACTCTTTGCGGGTAAGTCCTACCAGTCTATTATTTACCTTAGCGGTAATTTCCTGCACATTTAATTCCAGCCCATCTAATTGTATCAGGCCTTTGCCATCAAAAAATTTTCTACGGATAATAGCAGCAACCCTGGTAGATAATTCAGATAAGTGGAATGGCTTGGTGAGGTAATGATCGGCTCCCAATTTTAGCCCAAGCAATTTATCATCCAACGCATTTTTTGCAGAGATAATAAGCACGCCATCAGCTTTGCCGTTAGCTTTTAATTCTTTTAAAATATCAAGCCCACTACCACCGGGCAAACTAATATCCAGCAAGATGCAGGCATAATCGTACAGCGATATTTTTTCTATAGCTGCTTTAAAAGTATGCGCTGCTTCGCACACAATTTGTTGGCTACCTAAAAAAATAGCAATACTTTCTGCCAGGCTTATTTCATCTTCTATAATTAATACTTTCCTTAAAGGCGCTTGATATTCTTCGCTAGATTAACCAATAATAGCTGGTAATTAAGTTGATTGAAATATTATTATGCTATTGCCTTACTAAGGTACAATCGTAAAACTATCTGTTGATCCTATAGCAAATCTGTTAAAACACTACTCGGCCAATAAGTCATTTTTAACACTTTTTTTACTTAATCGTTGATAATACCTAAACTTTTGCAACAGCTGTAAGGCTTGGTTGTTTGAAACAAAACAACTTACATTTTATAACTTTATAGGCATGGATGAGCAAATAAAAAATTGGTATCCCTCAAATGAATTTTTGGGGATGTGGATTTTAAAAAGTTGGACTACGCTACCAAACCCAGCTTTATAAAAGAGCGTGTGTTTGAGCGTTGCGATGTAGATGAAATAAGGCAATGCAGGCAGTATTATGGGGATGAGAAGGTGTCAGTTATTTTACTAAATGCAGCGTACCTACCTAAAAGAAGGCCTCATCTGGCTGCAGCCGTTATTGATAAACCCTATACAAAATGTAGATGCTGTACTATTAGAAGGGTGAACCCCACGCTTTTTCCATATCAAGGCAATTACCGCAGCTAAAAGAATTGCAAGCTTTTCACTGGTAGCTGGTACTGCTTTGCCACGCTGCCCTGCGAAACAGTTTTTACGCCAATATATCCGTTGCTATCTGGCTCCATATTGGCGTGGCACTTCCATATCATCCATTTGAAAAAAAATTTCGCCTGAGGGGTTTTTTATAACAGAAGTACGTTTATCATAATGAAACATATCGTGCGGAGAAATACCTTCTTTGATGAATTGACAGATGAAAACAAAGGAGCAGATTTTTTCTTTTTATGGTATCTTAAAATGGTAGGTTGTGGTATTACTGAATGATAAGAGACGGATAATTAAAATATCTTTTGTTGATGAAAAAGCAGGGTGATAAATACGAACAGGTGTGGACAAATACTACGAGTCTCCCCGCCATCCCCTGAACAGTGTTATTTTACGAGTTTACTTTTTAGGGAATATTTTCCTTTTCTGCTATATTACATTTGTAAAGTGTATCGCTTCATAATGCGCCCCATACTTAGTGGTAAAAGATCCTTGAAAAAATGAAGTACAAGTGTGCGACGTCACCGCAGGCCCACCTGGCTGCTGTATTTGCCGGAACAAAAAAATTAAAAAGCTGAAGGCCGGTTTTCAAAGAAATACGTTGTTATCTTTATTGCATGAGAGCAATATTACAAAGAGTAAAATCCGCTAGCGTAACAATTGATAATGAAGTAACAGCCTCTATCAGCAACGGTTTGCTGATATTAGTGAGCATTGAAGACGCCGATGCTACAGAAGATATTGAATGGCTGAGCAATAAAATAATTAACCTGCGCATTTTTGACGATGCCACCAAAGTACCCAATGTTTCGCTATTGGAAACTGGTGGCGATATTTTATTGGTGAGCCAGTTTACCTTGCATGCCAATGTTAAAAAAGGCAACCGACCTTCGTATATGCGTGCGAGCAAGCCAGTGGTGGCCATACCTATTTATGAAAAAATGATTGCGCAATTAGAAGCTGATTTAGGCAAGAAAATTTTTACCGGCAGTTTTGGTGCTGATATGAAAGTGGCATTAGTAAATGATGGTCCGGTAACAATTTGGATCGACTCGAAGAACAAAGATTATTGATATCATTAAAAAATATTTATGGCTGATATAACTTTACAACAAGCGCAAACAAAAGTTGATGAGTGGATAAAAACTGTTGGCGTACGCTATTTTAATGAGCTTACCAACCTTGGCATTTTAATGGAAGAAGTAGGCGAATTATCGAGGCTGATGGTGCGGATATATGGCGAACAATCTTTTAAAGAAAGTGAAAAAGGCAAAGAGCTTGGAGATGAAATGGCGGATATTTTATGGGTGCTGATTTGCCTTGCCAACCAAACAGGCGTTGACCTTACAACTGCTTTAGAAAAGAATTTTGAAAAGAAAAATATACGGGATAGCGAGCGGCACCTCAACAATGAAAAACTGCGATAGGCTTATCCTGCAACAAAATCAAGCTTGCATAAATTGAGGGCTGCATTTAATTCTCCATCCCGTAAATATTTTGTAAGCTGTATTAATCTTGGTTGGTACAATTTGTAGTCCTTGCCATAAGCGACCCTTAAACTTTTGGTTTCCAGCTCTGATACTTTTCCATCAAATGCAGCTGCTACTGTAAAAAGATCGAGCAAAAAATTACGCTCGTTACTACTTACTTTTTGCAACGTATCCACAAATAAATCCCAGTCATCGTATTTATTCTCTTCGGTTATTTGTAGTACCTCCTGAAACCTTATCAACAGGATGATCATATTAGGATGGTAGTTTTTTGACATTACTACCGCATTGCCTATAGCCCGTAAACAGCCCGCTTTTGCAAGTGGCGATAGTTGTTCTGCCATTTTATCGTGGCAAACGTTAGTTGCTATCTGGTTGGCAAGCGCAAAGCCAAAAAGCCGCAGCCTTGCTTCGTGCACTACCCTTCTAATTACTACGCCGTTCCAAAAACATTCTACCAGCAAGGCTTCATACAAAACCGGGATGCCAAAAATGGTTGGGCCTGCAACTAGTATCAGCCCATATTTTACTAGAAAATTAGTTACTATAATTTTTGCTTTATATAACAACCCAAGTATAAATAAATTCTTTTTAGAGATGCGTTTAAAAGGGTCGATGCCTAGTATTTTTAGCTCCGGGTCTGGCAGTTCTAATGCCGTCCTTGATAAGATATGCTGTACGCTAAACAAGCCATCTGTAGCCAGTTCACTTTGTTTGGCGTGCATGTTTATTATTTCGCTTACTTCGTATACTGCTTTTAATGCGATAATAAACAATACATAAAATTCAATTAAAGTAGCAACGATGGTGGCAGCAATTACCCAGCCGTAATGAACCAGCAGCGGCTGTTTGCTAAAATGCACATCTAACCACACTGTTGGAAAAACGCATGCCAGGCCTATTAAACAGGAAAGTATAATGCCTTTACGGGTGATATAATTTACCCGCTTGATAAGATCTTCATCTGTAAGATCAAAAACACTATGATCAGAATCTATCCGTTTAAAAAAGCCAAGGTAATACAGCCCAAACTTTTCAAGGGAAGATGGTTTATTGTTTAGTATTTGGATGATATCTGCCATGTAAAAAATTAATGTAGCTTAAAACGTAGTATGGTGTGCCCCAAAGATAACGGATGTATTGGATTGCAATAGTTGGGCTTTTATTTTTTACTTTTGCAGCATTATGGCAAACGAATCAAATAATTTTGCAGAGCTGATTGCTCATTGTAAAGAATACGGCTATATTTTTCAATCTTCTGAAATATATGACGGGCTGGCGGCGGTGTACGATTATGGTCAAAATGGCGCCCAGTTAAAAAAGAACATCCGTGATTATTGGTGGAAAAGCATGACGCAGCTGAACGATAATATCGTGGGTATTGATGCCGCAATTTTTATGCATCCAACTACCTGGAAGGCTAGCGGGCACGTGGATAATTTTAGCGACCCGATGATAGATAATAAAGACAGCAACAAACGCTACAGGGTTGACCATTTAATTGAGGCCCATGCGGAAGCCCTTGCACTGGAAGGGAAAAAAGAAGAAGAATATGCACTGCTGAAAAGTATGGATGCATTAATTGCGGCAAGCGATTACCCTGGGTTGAAGAAATTAATTGAAGACAATACTATAAAATGCGCCATCAGCAAAACCAGCAACTGGACGGATGTGCGGGAGTTTAACCTGATGTTTAGCACGCAGATTGGCAGTGTAGCCGAAGAAAGCGAAACTATTTATTTACGCCCGGAAACTGCGCAGGGTATATTTGT
>JAYVUJ010000055.1:0-5819 GCA_043788035.1 Ferruginibacter sp.
GGAAATTTTTCAAATCGTTTGAAAAATAATTCCCCTGAAACCCTTTAATACCAATATGTTCAAAGAACTTACACTTATAACGTTAGGACACTAATGAAATTAGATAACACCTCACTCGAAAAAAAGAGTGGGGTGTTTGATTGTATGGTCTAAAGTTTTATCTTTCTACAAAAACTGCAGTGCTTTCAAAAAGTATAATCCAACTATCTAAATCAATATATTTGTAAAAATTCATTGCTATAAATCCATTGTTTGCCGTTGAAAAAATATCTACTTTTTATTGATACTGAAGCATCTGACCTGCCAAAAAAATGGCACCTGCCTTACGATGCTCCTGGCAACTGGCCATATGCGGTGCAAGTATCCTGGTTAGTATTTACAAAAGAGGGGCAAAAAATAAAAGAAGAAAACCATTACGTTAGCGATGATGATTTTGAAGTTTCCCCAGCAGCGCTCCGCATACATGGGCTTACTAAAATTTTTTTGCAACACACGGGTACACCTCTATGCAAGGTTTTACAGTTACTTTCAAAAGACCTGGACCAGTACAATCCAATGGTGGTGGGGCATTTTATAGAATTGGATTACCGCGTAATTGGTGCTGGTTATTGCAGGCAAAAAATAAGTAATCCCATGGAAAGCTTATCTACTTTTTGCATTATGAAAGCCACACGGCATTTACAGCAAAACCCTCACAGCAAGTTTTTGCGCCTCGGCGATTTATACCAGTTGCTTTTTAAGCAACCCTTGCTATGCCAGCACAATGCCCTGGTAGATGCGGCGGCAACAGCCGATTGTTTTTTTGAACTAGTAAAAAGAAATGACATCCTATCGTTTGAACAACCACCAATACTATTTACAGATGAACCAAAATTGACCAACACATTTGGTTGGGTACTTGTGTTTTTAATATTTTTTTTCAGCGCCTTTTTAATAGCCTGTTATTATGGATAACCGCATCGATTTTTTAAAAGCTGTAGTACCTTTTAACCTTTTGCCACAGCAGGTAATTGGAGCGGCTGCGGTATTGCTGATAGAAGTAAGCTACCAAAATGAAGGCATTATTTACAGGCAGGAAGTAAGCAAATTAAAAGGCATAGACATTATTGTAGAAGGCGAGTACGAAACTTTTTTTTACGATAGCAGCAATAATAAAAGGCTGGTAGAAAAATTTCATGCCGGCGATTGTTATGGCGGCATATCTGAATTACTGAACCAAAAAAAATCGTTGCGCACTGTTATCGTTAAAAAAGGCACGGTGGTGTACACCCTGCCCCGTAAGGCTTTCCATGCTTTATGCAAAGAGCATGAAGCATTCTACCAGTATTTTACAGATGGTTTTGGGCAGCGGATGCTTAATGAAGAGTTTGCCCATTTTTATAAAAACCCTACCAATTTTGAAAAGAGCTTTATCACCTCGGAACAACTCTATTCACGCACCATCGAAAGTATTGAATACCGTGAAATAGTTTGGTGCTGGGCAGATACGCCGGTGTACCAGGCGGCTATTGTTATGAAACAGCAAAAAATAAGCTGCTTGTTTGTAAAAGATAAACAAGGCATTATTGTTGGCTTTGTAACCGACATTACCATACGTGATAATGTAGTGGCAAAACAAGCCAGTTTTGAAAGCCCGGCCAGCAGCATTATGGACAACCCGATTGCTTCGATCAATGTATATTCTTTTGTATACGAAGCTATCCTAAGTATGTTCCGCGCCAATAGCAGGTATATGCTGGTGGAAAAAAGCGGGGAGTACATTGGCTTTATCAGCCGCAACAAATTGCTAAGCGAGCAAGGGCAATCGCCATTAATATTTATACAGTCCGTTAAGCAGGCATTATCAATTGAGGAGCTAAAACGCAAGTGGGAGACGGTTCCACAAATAGTATCGCAACTGCTGGACCGTGGCGTGCATGCCGCAATAGTTAATCAGGTCATCACCACCGTATCTGATACTATTGCCATAAAAGTTATTGAAAGCGTTACCAAAGAAATGGGGCCGCCGCCAGCAAAATTTGTGTATATGGTTTTAGGCAGCGAAGGCCGCAAAGAGCAAACTTTAAAAACCGACCAGGACAATGCCATCATTTATGAAGACAAGGCCAACGAACACAGGGAAGAAGTACGGGAATATTTTTTACAATTCGCATCACAGGTTTCCAATCATTTAAATACCATTGGCTTTAGTTATTGCACCGGTGGCTTTATGGCGCAAAACCCAAAGTGGACGCATTCTTTATCTCACTGGAAAAATAATTACTTAAGTTGGATGAATGAAACTTTACCAGAAACAGTAATGCAGATTTCTACCTTTTTCGATTGCAGGTATTTGTATGGCGACGAAAATATTATACGGGAACTGGAAACTTTTTTAAACGGGCACTTGGAACAACCAATGGACAGGCTTTTTCATTTTATGGCAAAAAATGCACTGCAGTACGAACCACCGCTAACGTTATTTTTTAAGAATATCCGTACTTTTAAGGTGGATAAAAAAGAAGTATTCGACATAAAAAAAGCAATGACGCCCATCGTAGATTTAGTTCGGGTATATGCTTTAAAAAACCGCATTTTTGAACCCAATACCGGGCAAAGGCTAAAGGCGTTAAAAGATAAAAATATTTTTACAGAAGCCGAAGTAACGGAGTTGCTGCAATCTTATTATTTCCTGATGGGGCTTAGGTTAAAGAACCAATCGGAACAAATTTTAACGCAGCATGCCGAGCCAGGTAATTACATTATGCCGCAGCAATTATCTAAAATTGACCAGCTAACTTTAAAAGAAATTTTTAAGACGATCGAAAACTTTCAGCAACGGATCCGTATGCAGTTCACGGGTAGTTTATCAAGTTAAATCAAAGCCCAGCCAAGCCTCCCTGCCCTCCAAAGCAGGGTTGCCGACTCTACTGATTGGAATAGTATTACAAATTCGAATACCCTATGAACCCTGCTTCGGAGGGCAGGGGCTGCAATTTATTTTACGCTTAAGCAATCACCAGGTAACTAATTTTGTTGAGATGAATTCGCAAAAAATAAGTTCTTGATTATTTTCAATAAAATCAATTGTATATTTTTTCTTGTATGCGACACATTTATATCCTAGAAATGCTCTTTTAGGTTCTCTGCAAATAGCATTAGATTTTTTAGCATCCGCTAACTTAAGAAAGTAATCATACGCTTTATCAGCAAATTTTTCAGCAGTCGCAACCATACCTTTAGATTCTATAAACCAAGCTATTGCGGCTATAGTATCTGCAACAGATTGCCTTACTATGATTCTTCTCCCGCCCATTTCTTAACTAATTTTTTTGCTGTAAGCACGGGCTTCTTCAATAGTAAATGTTTTTTCTGGCTTAAATTTTAAGGCAGCTTTTTTTTGTAAAGCCTAGTAATCTTTTTCAGGGATTAGGACATATTTCTTTTTGTCTATTACAATCTGTATCATATTGAATTATTGATACTTAAATGTACCATACAAATTTGATGAAATAAAACGCCTGATTACCTTGATGAAGCCTTTGGCAATGCTATTTTATTATGTTCCGAGGCTGCATTTTACCTAATCAAATGCTAAAATTATCTAATCAATAGTAATGCAATCCTGTATATATGTTAACCGGTGACGCTTTCAAACAATTAAAACTGTAATTTGCCTATTTTAAAAAACCGCACAAGAACGTAGGCGACTTATTTCTGCTGCAACAAAAATGAATTAAACTATGGCCAATGCCATCCACAAAAAACGAATTGCATTATTTGGTTCCACAGGTTCAATAGGCACGCAGGCTTTAGAGGTTATCCGTACCAACAATCAATTATTTGAAGTTGAAATACTTACCGCACAAACCAACGATGACCTACTTATAAAACAGGCGCTGGAATTTAAGCCCAACGCCGTTGTAATAGGCGATGAAGCAAAATACCAAAAAGTAAAAGCTGCCTTAGCATCTACCGATGTAAAAGTTTTTAGCGGCGAAAATGCGCTGGAAGAAGTAGCCGATTTTGATAGTTACGATATGATGCTCGCAGGTATTGTAGGCTTTGCAGGCTTAAAACCAACTTTAAAAGCAGTACAAAAAGGCAAGGCTGTCGGGCTGGCCAATAAGGAAACCCTGGTTGTAGCAGGGGATATTGTAATGAAAAGAGCCGCTGAAAACAGGGCGCCAGTAATACCGGTCGATAGTGAACACTCAGCCATTTTTCAATGCCTTGTAGGCGAGGGTCGCAACAAAATTGAAAAAATAGTGCTTACTGCAAGCGGTGGCCCATTCATAGGTAAAAAGCCTAACTTTTTGGTAAATGTAAAACGCGACCATGCGCTGCAGCACCCTAATTGGGTAATGGGTGCCAAAATAAGCATCGACTCTGCCACGCTGATGAACAAAGGGCTGGAGATGATAGAGGCAAAGTGGCTGTTTAATTTGCGGCCAGACCAGATACAGGTAGTTATTCACCAGCAAAGCATTGTGCACAGCATGGTACAGTTTGAAGATGGCAGCATGAAAGCCCAGATGGGCCTGCCAGATATGAAGCTGCCTATCCAATATGCCATGGCTTTTCCGCACCGGTTAAAAAATGATTTTCCCCGGTTGGATTTTAAAAAATATGGCACGCTTACCTTTGAAGAACCAGATATAAAGACTTTTAGAAATTTAGCATTGGCAACTGAAGCGATGTTTAAAGGCGGCAACTTGCCCTGCATTTTAAATGCTGCCAACGAAATTGCCGTATGGGCTTTTTTACGCAACCGCATAGGCTTTTTAGACATTACGGCAGTAGTGGAACAAGTAATGGAAAAAACAGCTTTTATTGCGCAACCCACGCTGGAAGAATATTTTGAAAGCGATGGTGAAGCCCGTAATTTTGCGGCGTCGCTGATAAAACTATAACCTTTTTCTATAGACTTTTAAGCGACACACTATTAATTATTAAAAACTTTTACCTGCAAGGTAGCAACATATGGAATTATTAGCAATCAACTGGCCAGGCGTAGGGTTAATGGCCGCACAATTAATACTCTCTCTCTCAATACTGGTAATACTGCACGAATTTGGGCATTACATTACAGCAAAATGGTTTAAATGCAGGGTAGATAAATTTTACTTGTTTTTTGATCCCTGGTTTTCTTTAGTAAAAAAGAAAGTAGGCGATACCGAATACGGCATCGGCTGGCTGCCATTAGGCGGCTATGTAAAAATAGCCGGCATGGTAGATGAAAGCATGGACAAGGAAGCAATGAAACTGCCACCACAACCGTGGGAATTTCGTAGCAAGCCAGCCTGGCAGCGCCTTATTATTATGTTAGGTGGCGTTACAGTAAATGTATTGCTGGCCTTTGTTATTTACGCCATGATAATGTTTGTTTGGGGCGAAACAAAAACTGTAAACAGCTCTGTAAAAAACGGGATATGGATCACTGATTCTTCTATGTACGAAATTGGGCTGCGCAACGGTGATAAAGTAATTTCTGTAAATAACGAGCCTATAAAATATTTTGAAGAGATACCTAAAAAGATATTGTTTGGTGGTGGTAGTTCCATTAAAATTAACCGTAACCAAAAGGATACGGTAATAAATATTCCGATTGCCATTATTGGAAGGCTGGTAGAAAAAAAGCGTTCAAAAGCGCCGTTGATGATTGAAAGGATACCGGCTATTGTAGGTGAGTGGGGTGTTAAAGATACTACCAATGCTAAAAAAGCCGGGTTAAAATATTTTGATAAAATAGTAAAAGTTGACGCTGTTCCGATAGCGTTTATGGACAATGTAGTTGCTTATACTGATGGTAAAAGAAACCAGCATGTAACGGTATCCAT
>JAYVUJ010000056.1:0-11081 GCA_043788035.1 Ferruginibacter sp.
CAGTTATCAGCCTATAAAAGAAAATGAAAAACAGGTAGATTTTTTTTCAGCATACGAAAATATTTATGTGCAAGGGCTTGCCGATGCTGAGAAAATTAACCAGGATTTTTTTAAGCAAGTCTTTTATGATAACGCAGATAATACTACCCGGCAACTAAGCCCTATAGCTTGCCGCAATGCTTTATTTATTATGTTGTACCGAGGCTACCCAATGCTGGAACTACCTTTTCAATTACTGGAAACATTGCTGGAGATAGATAACCAATTAGGCAGCTGGCGCTACCGCCACAGTAACATGGTGCAACGCATGATAGGCACCCGCATTGGCACAGGAGGCAGCACTGGCGCAGGTTACCTAAAAGGCGCTATGGACAAGCATTATATCTTTAAAGAAATTGCTCAGCTACATAGTTTTTTAATCGATAGAAGGGAGCTGCCAAAATTACCCAAAGCACTGTCAGAAAAACTGAGCTATAGTTTTTAATATAACATGTCCGTAAAGGATCAATAACAAGTTGAAAGGTTACATGATTTTTTGTTGCAAATCCGCAGATTGGTTATTGCTTATCTGCTAATTTTCGGCAACAGATAAATCATTTAAAAGTTAACCTATTTCAGCGTATACCATTTAATAGTTAGTTAGTGGCTAGTTATTATTTTGTTATCTGCAATACTGTACACTTGTAAAATACCACCTTTGCACCGGATCAATAGTATTTTTTTTAAAGCGGCAATACAACTTATTGTACTTACAATTTTTTATAAGCGTTTGGTATATAGTTCTAAAATATTTTTTACCCTTACTAATTTTACACTTTAAACAACATATATTTTATGAAATTGAGAATAACTTTCTTGGTAATTTTTTCGGCTGCTTATTTTTTTTCACAAGCACAATTGCAAACAAAAACGCAAACAAAAGAACCGGCGCAAAAGGTTCAGCTTGGCTTAACAGGTGGGCTTACTTTTAACAATGTTTCGGGTAATGGCATGTCAGCCAAATTTAAAAGTAGTGTTTATGGCGGCGGTTATGCATTGCTGCCCGTAACCAGTAAGCTTAGCATCCAGCCAGAAGTACTGTACAATTCCATGTCTGTATCCCGCAGTAATTTTACAACTTTTTATGTTGATAATAGCCGGTTAGATTCAAAAGAAAACTTTACCGTAGCCTACTTAAGCATCCCGTTATTAATAAACTATAAGCTGTCTCCAAAGTTTACGATCAATGCAGGCCCGCAATACAATATCCTTGTTTCCAGCGATGAAAATTTAATGTATAACAAGCAGGCATTTAAAAACAACGATTTTGGTATCAGGGGTGGGTTACAGTATGCAGCTTCGCCAAGTATTGGCTTCTTCGGCAGTTATTATAATGGCATAAGCAATGTAAATAATATTGATGACAGGTATAAATGGATAAACAAACAGGTACAGATAGGAATAAATGTGGCCTTATTTAGCGCCAAATAAATATACAGTTTACACTTAAAAAAACCTGATAAAATGTATTTAACATAGATATATTTTATTAGGTTTTTTATTGGTACTACCTATCACTTTGGGTGAGCCACCTCTAAAAGGTGGCTCACCGTTACGACAGGCAATCAACTCAAAATTTATTAGATCATTTCTTTTAACTGTGCCACAACGGTATCAATTTCCGCAATGGTATTGTGCTTGCTAAAGCTAAAACGGACAGTTACTTTATTGGGGTCGTTGTTAACAGCAACTATTACGTGGCTGCCCTGCACTGCCCCGCTGGTACAGGCACTGCCGCCACTGGCACAAATATTATGGATATCCATGTTAAACAACAGCATCTCCGATTTTTCTGTTTTGGGAAAGCTTACGCTTAGTACAGTGTACAAGCTTTCTCCAAAAACATCGCCATTAAAACCTGTGCCGGCAACATTTCGCTGCAATGCTTCATGCATATATTTTTTAAGGCTGCCAATATAAGCACTGTCTTCCTTTTGAGTAGCTGTAGCTATTTCCAGCGCTTTGGCAAAGCCAACTATACCATATAAGTTTTCTGTGCCGGCACGCATATTACGCTCTTGCCCGCCACCATGCAGGTAAGGCTTAATGCGCACATTTTCGTTGATATATAAAATACCAACACCTTTTGGCCCATGAAATTTATGTGCCGCGCCAGTAATAAAATGCACTGGTGTATTACGAAGGTCGAATGGAAAATGACCAACCGTCTGCACCGTATCACCATGAAAAATGGCGTTGTGCGTTTTGCATAAATTGCCCACTGCGTGTATATCCAGTATGTTACCAATTTCGTTGTTAGCATGCAGCAGTGTTACCAGTATTTTTTCTGGCGAAGCCGATAATAATTTTTCCAAATGCTGTAAATCAATGTGCCCATTGGGCAATAGTTTTACATAGCTCACTTTAGCCTCGCCCTGGTCCTGCAAATAGGCTACCGTATGCAGGGTTGCATGGTGCTCAATGGCAGATGTGATGATGTGCTTGCAGCCAAGGTCTTTTACGGCAGCAGTTATTGCGGTATTGCTGCTTTCGGTTCCGCCACTGGTAAAAAATATTTCTGCGGGATGTGCATTTAATATTTTTGCCACGCTTTTACGCGCCTGCTCAATAGCCATTTTTGTTTCTCTTCCATAAGAATAAATAGAAGACGGGTTACCAAATTTTTCTGTAAGGTAAGGCATCATTGTTTGCAGTACGATGGGGTCCAGCGAAGTTGTCGCAGCATTATCAAAGTATATCCTATTCATGTGAAAAAAGCCACAAACCCCTGTGGGGGCTTGTTAGCTGCATTTAAATTTGTTAAATAAATTTTTGTAAGCCTTCTGATATATTGGGTGTAGCCTGACAATCAAAAAATTTTATATTACTTCGTGTATATCTTTCATCAGCCTTTTAGCAATATTATCGGCTGTAGTCTCAAAATTACTTTCAGCATAAATACGTATTATCGGCTCCGTGTTACTGGTACGTAAATGCACCCAATCGTTATCAAACTCAATCTTTAACCCATCTTCGGCATTAATGGGCTGGTTCTTATACTTATCTTTAATTTTTTCAAATATCGATTGTACGTTAATATTTTTTTCAAGCGTTATTTTATTTTTGCTAATAAAATAACCAGGGTAGGTATTGCGTAATTGCCGGGCACTTTTTTTACTGTTGGCCAGGTGGGTTAAAAATAATCCAATGCCAATCAATGCATCCCTGCCGTAATGCAGGTCAGGTACAATTATACCGCCATTGCCTTCCCCACCAATTACTGCCTTTACAGCTTTCATTTTATTTACTACGTTCACCTCTCCTACTGCGCTACTAAAATATTGCCCGCCATGCTTAATGGTAACATCTTTTAAAGCCCTTGTAGATGACATGTTGCTAACCGTGTTGCCTTTTTTTATACTGAGCACATAATCGGCCACTGCAACCAATGTATATTCTTCGCCAAACATGCTACCATCCTCACATACAAAACATAAGCGGTCTACATCAGGGTCAACGGCTATGCCAAGGTGTGCATTATTTTTTAAAACTTCATTGCTAAGACCTGTTAAATGCTCTGGCAAAGGTTCTGGGTTGTGGGCAAACTTTCCATTTACTTCACCATTTAATACAATAATATCTTTTACGCCTAACCTTTTTAGTAGGGCTGGCACTGCAATAGCGCCGGTGCTGTTAACAGCATCCAATACAATTTTAAATTTTGCTTTTTTAATTGCCGCCACATCTACCAGCTCATAATTAACAACTGCATCAATGTGTTTTTGTAAAGAGGTATCATCGGTAGTAGTATGCCCAAGCTTATCAACCGAAACAAAATTAAAATCTTCCGCAGCGGCAATCTCTAGCACTTTCATGCCTTCTTCGCCGCTAATAAATTCGCCTTTGCTATTTAATAATTTAAGGGCATTCCACTCTTTTGGGTTATGGCTTGCCGTTAGGATAATACCACCAGCTGCGTTTTCAAATACAACCGCCATTTCTACTGTAGGCGTTGTGCTGTAATCTAAATCTACCACGTTAAAGCCAAGTGCATTAAGGGTACTTATTACCAGGCTTTTTACCATGGCGCCGCTAATACGGCCGTCACGGCCAATTACAATTTTTCTATTCGCAGTTTCTCTCATCAGCAAAGTGCCATAAGCCGCGGTAAATTTTACTACGTCCAATGGAGTAAGGTTATCGTTGGTTTTACCGCCAATAGTGCCCCTTATACCCGATATGCTTTTTATTAATGCCATTTTTCACAAAAATTATAATGAAACCCAAAGATAAACATCCCATCTTAATTGCGCAGGGTGCAATGATAATTGTGCAATAAATAACGCAACCGGTTGAGTGGCTGGTAACTAATAATACAAAATGTATTGATCTAAAGTACTATTGGCTGGTTTCTTTTACAAATACCAGCCGGGCCCTATCTGCGGTATAAATTTTTTGGAAAAAATCGGCCATGGCAACTGCATCAGCTGCGGGATAATTGCCTCCATTTTTTTGAAGGTTGCGTACATAAATAATTTTACCGGCTGATAATTTAAAACTGCAACCATAGCTGCCAAATTTTGTATCGAGCGCAACATTTGCTGGTACGCTTTCGGGCTTATAACCTGCAGGGATAATGATTTCTACAGAATCGATATCTGTAAAAGGCGCAGGTAGCTTAATGCCAAATTTACGGGTGGTGGCATTATTTATTTTGGAAGATGACCTGTTTAAAACGTTGGGCAGCAAAAAAAGCCGTTTACCGCTGATGGCGCAATAATTATTAGCCGTTAATGCAAGTGTTTCAGTAATTACCGGCAATGGGCTTTTTTCTTCTTTGTACTCAAAATTGCTAATGTCGTACGATGGTATACTAAACCTGGTTTTTAATATTTCGGCCAGCCTATCTTTAGATACTGCTGCCAGTAAACCATGCAGGTCATCTTGTTGTTCTGCCCTATAAGTTGTAATAATGCTTGCAGCTAACTGACCTTCTTGATTTACTGTAGCGGTAATTCTTCGTGTTTGCAGGTTATCATTTTTTTTATACACGGGTGTGTTTACCAGCGTACCACCCGCCTCATCTATCAGCAGCGCTTTTCTATTACAGGTAAAGCTGCCGAGATAGCCCATGGGCATTGTTTGGCTGGTGCATTCCAGCCACACGGTATCGGTTGGTTGCGGTATGCAAATAATGATATGGTTAAATTGGTTGGATGGAAAATCTGCCAGGAATGCATTTTTATTATCACCTGCTTTTATTAAGGTATAATATGCTTTAATGCCTGCCTCTTTCAATAAAGAATGCATGTAATTACTAAGTGCCTTGCAATCGCCATAACCTTTTGTGGCCACATAAGCTGCATCAAAAGTTTGCCAGCCGCCAATACCTAGCTGCACGCTTATATAGTGCGTATTGCGTTGCATAAATTCGTACAATATTTTTATTTTTTCTTTTGCAGCTGGTATGTTATCGGTAAGCTGGTGCACCTGATGTTTAATATTTTCGGGCAATACATCCCGGTTTAAATTAAGCCTGTACATAAAAAGCCCGAAGCTTTTCCAATCTACCATATTACCAGTGTAATGCTGCACCTCAAAATCTGCCGGGGCTAAAAAAACTGCAGGTGTTATTTCGTACCATTCCGGCTCATATTTCTCTTCTTCTATTGCTACCAATTTTTCTACGCCCCACTCATAAATAAGTGACTGTTTTTCTGTAGTTATTTTAGGGGCAGCAGCATAATTAAATGTTTTGAACCGTAGCTTATAATCCAGTGGGCATTGTACTATTAGCTTACTTTTTTCTACAGCGTATTTATCCCCTTCTATAGGCATCCACCTCGGAAAATAAAGTATCCCCTTCAATTCAATAGCACTTTCATATTCAATTGTATATGGATAAAGCTTGTAATTAAAATCATGCATCTTCAGCCTGTTATCATCTGCCAAAGAAGATTCACTTGTGCCAGATACATCTTTAACATCGCTGTTTTTAAGCGCCCGTATGTTCTTGCCGGTAGCATCGTACAATGCGCCATCAATATCCTTAATGTTTATCAACTGGTCGTACTGCTCAACAAACCTTGCCGCATCATCGCCGCCTGGGTTCATTATTGTAAGTGCATATTTATGGTAAATGATGGCCTTGCCTGCATCTTTAACTTCTATCCTAATTTCTTCCATCCGTTTTATTACATCTGCATTGGGCAATAGCTCTGGTGCTATTAACTTTACATCGTAATTATATTGGGCAAAAGCATTTGCCAGGCAAAATATATTCACAACTATTATTACAAAATACTTCTGCATGGTTATTTCTTTTTAAATACAATTTGTTCCGCATGTTTTTTTACTACGTAATCAAAAAAGCCTCTTAAAGATTCATAATCTTCCGGGGCAAAAGTTGCTTTCTCTAATTTTACCCTGGTGCGTAAATTTATCTGGTTGTCAGATTTTTCAATCAAATATTCAAAAAAGCCATCGCCATCATTAAGGGATACTTTGGCAGATTTTGGCAGTTCATCAACCACATACCCTTCAGGCACTTCAATTTGAATAATATAAGTTTCGTCCATCTGGTAAGGCATCTCTACAGGATATTTTCTTTCGGCCGATTTAAAAAAATTCTCACTATACCCTTCCTTCAACATTGGGTTAAAATAGATAAGGCTATTGTCGCCACCGCTTTCCACAGCTATAGCATGAGACATCTTTAACGGCAGTTCGTAATTACTTTCGTTCTCATATTGTATCCCACTAATGGATAAATCCCCAGTGTAAGATTCCTTTAATTTCTTCTCAAACGCATCCTTGCCATTATCAATAAATTTTTTGCGTATCTCGCAAGATTCATAATAGCCAAGGTTTGTATTAAATGTACCCGACCACGATCCGGGCTTTTTTTCTTCGCTAAAAAGTATTACGCTGGTAAGTTTTTTTTCTTGCAGGCTATCTGCATAAAAATATACCGGCGCAATGTTAGCATCAATTACCCTGGCTGTTCCGTTATAACAAAAATCTGGCAACTTATTAAATCCCATGTAAGGTTTTGAGGCATCTAAAAAATAATCAGTACCATCAATTTCAACCTTACAAACAACATAATTAAACCGGTTTATAAGTGGGTAAAGAGCATGTGCGTGGCCATTGGTTCGGGTACTTAATATTACTGGCGCCGCAGTTATATTATCATGCTTTAACATAGTTACCAACAGGATATTTACATCTGCCACGTAGCCGCTTTTTGTCTTAAAGCTTTCTTTCACAGAGGCGGTTAAATAAAGCCCGTGATTGCCTTTGCATTTAATACTATTTTTTACGAAGGCAAAAATCTTCTTTGCTTCCTCTAGCTTATTTGCCGTACCTGCATGTAAAACTTTCATGTCATCATTTAGCCAGGAATTATCTTTAGTAAGCTTTTCACCAAAATCTTCATCTTTTAATAAATCTTCGTTTACCTTAATCCAGGAGCCCATAATATCTGTATGCACGCCACCGGGAAACTGTTGCCCAGACATCTGGAATTCTATTTTAGAGATATAATTATCGATAGTGGAAGTAAACTTTTCTTCTTTTAATGCAGGTACATTTTTAATAACCCACCGGCTTATTGTATTGTTAGAAGGTATTAAATATGTTTGTGGTGCGGTAGTAGAACCCGACTCTATAACATTATAATTTGTAAATTTTGATGTAGATGTCTTCATATCAAAATTTAAATAGCCTTGCGCCAGAAATACATACTCAAAAAAGCTTGGCAGGTCAAGCTCATATTCGCTCCATACCCTCGGGTAATCGCCTTGAAAAATCCAGGGCTGAAGATTGAATAAAAAATCTGAATTGATAGTGTATGTATATTCAATAATCGACCCTTCTTTTATTGCAGGCATTGTAAACTTTTTTACAATATGGTTTTGATCTTTCTTATCAGTAAAAACAGCATTTTTATCCAGCTTAGTTTCTACCACAACGCCATTTTCCAGGTTGTACGTAGTGGCTTTAAGCCCTTCTATTTTTTCTTCTCTGTTGGAGGATGATTGTATGTACAGTGGTATTTGCACACTTGCCATATCAAACCCTTTTTTATCAATTATTTTTATACGGCGCTTATGCTGGTACACTAAATTAAACCAGCCTTTGCTATTGCCTTCAAAAGAACTGTTTCCAATATCTGCAATAATGATGGCGCCCAGTGTAGTATCTACTTTTAATTTAGAAATACTAAAATCTTCTGGTAAAACATGGTTGAATTTAATATTGGGCTTGTCTTGTGCCGTTGCTAAAAATTGGAGAAGGATACACAAGATTATGAGTAATGGGCGCTGGTTCATATAAGGTTTAGGTTAAGGAATAGTTAAATATAGTACAAATTTTATTGCGTATAAAATTAAAATGGATTTACTGTTATATAAAGGCAATTATTGGGAAGAAAATGATATTGTACCCCTATAAACAACAAAGCCTCCATAATGAAGGCATTGTTGTTTATTTTATAGCGTCTGCAAAAGCGGGTTACCATTAGCACCTCTGCCTTTCTAAACATATTTATAGAGTATTTAAATTTAATAAATTGAACAATGTTGAAGCGTCATTAACCCTTCTTTTGAGGGCTGGGAAAGGGCTACTACTTCATCTTAAAAGATTCTAAAAATTTAGTAGTAAAATTCCCTTTCCGAAAATCTTCGTTCTTCATCAATTGCATATGGAATGGGATGGTTGTTTTAACGCCTTCGATGATGTACTCGCTTAAAGCCCTATGCATGGTATCGATAGCTTCTTCCCTTGTTTGCGCAACCGTAATTAATTTACCTATCATGCTATCATAATATGGGGGGATGACATAGCCAGCGTATACGTGGCTATCTACCCTTACGCCATGCCCGCCAGGCGTATGCAGCACGGTAATTTTACCAGGGCTTGGGCGAAAATCATTATAAGGGTCTTCTGCATTAATGCGGCACTCAATGGCATGCATTTGCGGGTAATAATTTTTGCCGCTTACCTTGTGCCCTGCAGCTATTTTTATCTGTTCTTTTATCAAATCGTAATTCACTACTTCTTCCGTAACGCAATGCTCTACTTGTATGCGGGTATTCATTTCCATGAAGTAAAAGTTGCGGTTCTTATCTACCAAAAACTCAATAGTACCAACGCTTTCATAGCTGATAGCGCTTGCGGCTTTAATGGCCGCATTACCCATTTCTTCCCGCAATTCAGGAGTCATAAAAGGCGAGGGGGATTCTTCAACTAATTTTTGGTGCCTGCGCTGTATAGAACAATCCCTTTCGCTTAAATGGCAAACGTTGCCAAACTGGTCGCCTGCTATTTGTATTTCAATATGCCTTGGTTCTTCTACAAATTTTTCCATGTAGATGCCGTCATTCTTGAACGATGCGGCGGCTTCTGTCTTGGCATTATCAAAAGCCTTTTCCATCTCGCTTTCCTGCCAAACTACCCGCATGCCTTTGCCACCGCCACCAGCAGTTGCTTTTAAAATTACAGGGTAGCCAACTTCGTTTATTGCAAGCTTTTTTGCCTGCTCTACGCTTTCTAATAATCCGCCGCTGCCGGGTACTACTGGCACACCAGCTTTTATCATTGTTTCTTTGGCTGTTATTTTGTCGCCCATGGCATTTATCATGTCTGGCGTTGGTCCTATAAACTTAATACCATGGTCGGCACATATCTGGGCAAACTTGGCATTTTCCGCTAAAAATCCGTAACCGGGATGGATAGCATCCGCATTGGTAATTTCTGCCGCCGCCATAATGTGCGGTATGTTCAGGTAAGAATCCATGCTGGCAGGCTTACCGATACAAACGGCTTCATCTGCAAATTTTACATGCAGGCTATCTTTATCGGCTGTAGAATATACGGCCACTGTCTTAATGCCCATTTCTTTACAAGTACGTATTACACGCAATGCAATTTCTCCGCGGTTGGCAATCAATATTTTTTTGAACATAGTATAGCAAATTTGAAAATGACTCAATGGGGGTACACTTTTGTACCGCAATAACCAGAGTCAAAAAATGAAGAAACTTAATAAATAACTAAATGGCGATTTCTTTTTGGAGGTAGATATTATTTTACCTAATACTTTATTTACTTCTTCCAGCTTTGCTTGCGGCAACGCGCAATCAGGATAGTTATTTGCATACTGACAAAGCCAAAGTCAATATTGTGCTTCTTCTGCTTCTTTGGCTACTATTTTCATCTTATGGATAAAATCGGCTTTACTTTCTGCATTTTGCGCCTCCATTGCATTAGCACCAATAGAAGTTCCTGACCTAAATAACTGCCTGGCAATAATATACTCTCGATTTGCCTCTAATTTCTCGCAATACTCAATGATCATTAATGAAAAATCAAAAGACAACTTTACAATAGGGTTGCTATCAAATAATTCTTTTTTCATTTGTATTATACATTGAAGAAGCATTAATTGATACCGGTCGCTCAAATTGTCACGTTGAGCAATTGGTTGATTTTCGTGTTTATTAACTAGGATCTACCAAAAACAAAGGCTGGTCGTATTCTACAGGGCTGGAGTCTTCTACCAAAACTTTTACTATCCTGCCGCTTACTTCACTTTCTATTTCGTTAAATAATTTCATGGCTTCAATAATGCATACCACTTTACCAGATGTTACTTCGTCGCCAACGTTTACAAAAATTGGTTTTTCCGGACCAGACTGACGATAGAACGTGCCAATCATCGGACTTTTTATGGTGATGTAATTATCTGTTTTTGAAGTTTCGGCGGGTGGTGGTGTTGCGGTGGGTGGGGCTGCCTGCGGGGCTTGTGGTAATTGTTGCTGAAGGGCGGGGCTGTACATTTGACCTTGCTGGCCTCCGGCTATGATATGTTGTACCGGGTCTTTTTTTTGCTTCACCGTAATTTTTATCCCTTCTTCTTCTATCGTAATCTCGCCAATATTGGTTTTATTGATGAGCTTTACTAATTCCTGAATTTGCTTTATGTCCATATTGAAAAATTAAATGGTTTTTTATTAGACCGGGCGGCTAAGGTAGGTAATGATTTATTAACAGAGCTAATTTAAAAAAATAAGAAAAACTTAAAAATCAGTCAAAAAGGG
>JAYVUJ010000057.1:0-2684 GCA_043788035.1 Ferruginibacter sp.
CGGGTTTTGTTTTTATTTATGGGATATTTTGTAGAATAATAGACTCATATTGTTTGTGATAATATTGCGGAAGCCTTGCACCACAGGGTAATTAAAAATTGGCAGGCAGATTGCCTATATACATTTAAATATATTTAAATTATTAACTTCTTAAAACATTCATTATGGAAGGGCAAGCTATTTTAATAACAATTATTTTAGGCGCCATTGCAGGTTGGCTGGGTGGTCAATTATTTAAAGGCAGTGGGCTTGGTCTTTTAGGTAATATTGTAGTAGGCATATTAGGCGGCTTTGTTGGTTATTGGCTCTTTGGCAAGCTAGGCATTAGCCTGGGCCGCGGCTGGTTAGGCTATATAGTAACTGCCGGTATTGGTGCCTGTATATTATTGGCAATTTTAAATTTACTCGTCCCACGGCGGTTGTGATGCCATTTTAAGAAATTATTAATAAGAAGGATACCTTACAACAGGGTATCTTTTTTATTTACAAAAGCTTTAAATTTATAAAAAGATTTGTATGACTGAAAAAGACGCATTGAAACAAAAAATCATCAACCTTGTAATGGGCATGGATAATGAGCAGGCGCTGGAGGTTTTACATGATGTAATGCTAAAGTTCAGCGACCCTGCGTCTATAGCCGAAGACAAACTGACAGACGAAGAATGGCAGGAAATAGAAGCCGACATGAAAGAGATTGAAAAAGAAAATGTTGATAAACAGCAAGAAGCAGTGCAGCATTTAAAAGGGTGGAAAAGCGGCAAGTAAACCTTTAAACGACCGTACCTTTTTTGTAAGTATGTTTAATACAATTTTTGCCCCGGCTAATACAGCAGCTATGTGGGGCCTCATTGACCGTCGCATATTTGTACTGTAAATCTTTATTGGACTTTTATTAACGTGTAGTGACGTAGGCAAGCTTATTCAATAACACCACCTGCCTTTTTATTTTTATAATAGTTTTTAAAAACAGTAATTGTAATAAAGCCAGACTTCAAAATTAAAAATAGCAGTATACTATTTTGCCGTCTGAATGGGCTTTCCACCAAAAAAATTTGTCATTGATAAAGTAAGCAAAACAATTGCTCCTATCAAGGTAAAAAACGATTACTACCTGTTTCTTTGTTGGATTTTTAATCCATTGAGATTTATTATTGTTCATGTGTACTTCTGGGATTGAAATTGTTCATCCACAAAATAGCTACAAACCAATTCTGCCATTTATAGCATTACACAGCAAACGAAGTTCCGCAACCGCAAGTTTTGCTGGCGTTGGGGTTAATAAAAGTAAAGCCTCTGGAGTTTAAGCCGCCCTGCCAATCTACTTCCATGCCCATTAAATAAATGCCGTGCGATTTTTCCATAATGCATGGTATACCTTCAATTTCAAAATGGCTGTCTTTTTCATTAGGCGCATCAAAGCCTAGTATATAAGTCATGCCGCTACAGCCACCACCCTTTACGCCAACCCGTAGTACTTCAGCAGCATTAAAGCCGTCGGCATTCATCAGCCGCTTAATCTCGGTAATGGCATTGGGTGTAAAACTAACAGGTGCGTTAACCGCTATCGTAGTGTCCATATATTTATATTTTTACAAAGGTATATTATTTTAAAATTTTGCCAATACGGCGCTTTTCGAAAGCAGGAAATATTTAGTACTAGTTTACTGTACTTTTGTAAAAAAACAACATATGATTTTATTGGAGATTACCCTGCAGGATATGCAGACCATTTGTATTGTGCTGGGTATTGCACTTGTATTGCTAATGGGCATGATGGTGTATTTAATGACGGAATTTAAAACCTTAAAAAGCCAGGTAAACCTAAAGAGGCCGCCAGCAGACACAGATAATAGCCTGCTGCGCTTACAAGCCTACGAAAGGCTGACGTTGCTTACCGACAGGATATCTTTAAAAAACCTGGTAACCAGGCTGCACGATACCCATTTTTCTGCAAGCGAATTAGCCGCAGGCTTAATACAAACCATACGCACCGAATACGAACATAACATTACACAGCAAAACTATGTAAATCCCGAAGTTTGGAAAGCAGTCACCAATTTAAAAGAACAAAACATTTATATCATCAACGAATTAACCGCTTCTTTGCCTGCAAATGCAACTGCACTGGATTGTAGCCGGTCCATACTTCAATACACTGCCACCGCAGATGCTGAACTAAGTAGTATTGTTTTAAGCGCCATACAGTACGAAGTAAAAAGATTAGTATAGTTGAGTAGATGCCCTTGTTTAAAATAGTAGATGTTTATGCCAGTTGAAAAAAAATATACCGATTCCGGAATTGAAATAAAGGAATTGTACACCGCAACGGATGCGAATCCAATGATTGAAACCCCCGGGGAATTTCCTTTTACCAGAGGCGTACAACCAGATATGTATCGGGGCAAATTATGGACCATGCGACAGTACGCTGGTTTTAGCACCGCTGAAGAAAGCAATAAACGGTACCACTATCTACTATCTCAAGGCGTAAATGGCTTAAGCGTTGCGTTCGATTTGCCCACACAGATAGGTTACGACAGCAATCACGATCTGGCAGATGGCGAAGTAGGAAAAGTAGGCGTAGCAATAGATTCATTGGAAGACATGGAAATATTGTTTGCCGGCATCAAGGTAGAAGATATCACCACTTCGATGACCATTAATGCCACTGGCTTTATCTTATT
>JAYVUJ010000058.1:0-5540 GCA_043788035.1 Ferruginibacter sp.
CGCATAATATTTATGGCGGCATCATGCCCATCAAACAATGCAGCTGCGGTTACTATGCGTATTTTATGGGTGGGTATAACACTCATTATCAGTTTACATTAAGCACAATTGTGCAATAAAAAAAATACTGGTTGTTTTTTTGCACGGGCAGTACATAGCTATAAAGTACATATCGCCTGATATACATAGCCTGCCCAGGCTTATGCGGCATACACAAAGTAGCTATAAGAAACTTTATCGAAGCTTAGCAACCAATCGTCACCATAAAAATACAAAGAAAGAAATTGAAAAAGCTAACGAGCGTTAGTTTTTATAAAATATAAGTGAAGCGTTAATAGCATTTGCTTTTCCATTAGCTCATCCTAAATGTAAGTGCTGCAAACTCTTCAACGCTTAAAGCTTCGGCTCGTTTGCCGAATAATTCATCTTGCAAAACTTCTGCCGTAAATAAACTTTTTACAGCATTACGCAATGTTTTGCGGCGCTGGTTAAATGCCGTTTTTACCAGCACTTTAAAGGCACGGTCGCTTTTAACATCCAGCGTAGTTGTTTTACGTTTTAGCCTAATTACGCCGCTTTGTACTTTAGGTGGCGGGTTAAAGCTTAGGTTGCTTACATCAAATAAATATTCTACTTCATAAAAAGCTTGTATAAGCACACTTAGCACGCCATATACTTTGTTGCCTTCTTTGGATGCGGCACGCTGCGCCACTTCTTTTTGGAACATGCCAATAACTACTGGTACCTTATCTTTCCAGTCTAATACCTTAAATAAAATTTGGGTAGAAATATTATAGGGAAAGTTGCCAATTACTGTAAAAGGGGTATCGAATGGTTCGTCAATATCTAAAAAACTCTGGCTGATGATATTATCAGTTAATACGGGGTATGTTTTTTTTAGATAAGCCGTTTTCTCATCATCCAATTCTACTGCTTTAAAATTAATATCGGGTATTTGCAGCAGGTGCTTTGTGAGTGCGCCGCCGCCAGGGCCAACTTCCAGCAGGTTGGTGCAGCTATCTTCTTTAAGCGCAGCGATTATTTTGTCGATAACAGTTTCATCTTTTAAAAAATGCTGCCCTAAAGATTTTTTTATTTTAAACATCTACGCAAAAGTAAGGATAAATAAATTTTATGCATTGCAGTGCCTGACTAACCCTTTTAGGCACGCTGCCTCCACTTTGCAACTGTATAAAAAATCCTAAATAAAAATGTGTACGGGTAAGAATTTGTATTTTCGCAACCTAATACTTGTTAGCATGCATACGATTGTAGAAAATAAGCCTGTAATAGGTCTTACTTGTGGTGATTTAAATGGCATTGGCCTTGAACTGATAATAAAGACAATTGGCGATGCCCGCCTGCTGGAGATATGCACGCCTGTTATATTTGCCAGCAACAAAGTGGTCAATTTTTACCGTAAAGGGCTGCCTGAAATAAACTTTAGTTTTAGCGTTATAAAAGATGCTAGCCGTATACATCACAAACAAGTTAACCTATACAGTTGCTGGGAAGATGAGGTGGCGGTTACACCCGGCACACTTACGGCTATTGGTGGAAAATATGCGGTGCAGAGCCTGGTAATTGCTGCTGAAGCTTTAAAAGATGGCATGATCGATGGTTTAGTTACAGCACCCATCCACAAAAAAAATACCCAGTCAGAAGAATTTAATTTTACCGGGCACACCCCTTACTTTAAAAACCTGTATGGCGTGAACGATGTGGTAATGTTTATGGTGGCCGAAAATATGCGGGTAGGCCTTGTTACAGAACATGTAGCAGTAAAGGATATTGCACAATACATAACCAAAGAAAACATCATCAGCAAACTAAATATCATTAACCAATCTCTTAAAAAAGATTTTGGTATTGACAAGCCAAAGATTGCCGTACTGGGCCTTAACCCACATGCGGGCGACGAAGGTTTGATGGGCAGTGAAGAAGAAGAAATTATTAGGCCCGCCATAAAAGAAGCCAAGCATAAAGATATTTTTTGTTTTGGCCCTTACAGCGCTGATGCATTTTTTGCAAGAGGGCAGCATGAGAAATTTGATGCAGTTTTGGCAATGTACCACGACCAGGGGCTAATACCTTTTAAATCGCTGGCGCATGGCGAAGGCGTAAATTATACGGCAGGCTTAGATGGTATCCGTACTTCGCCAGACCATGGCGTTGCGTTTGATATTGCGGGCAAAAACAGGGCTGATGAATCATCTTTTCGTGAAGCTATTTTTAAAGCCATAGATATCATCAATTCCCGCAAAGAATTTGCAAGCCAGCATAAAAATCCTTTAAAGAAAATTAGCGCTGTGTTTGTTGCCAACGCAAGAGATGAGAAAATTACGGAAGATTAAAGCTTTAATGTATTTAATTTTTTATGCCCCATCCCCTTACAAAACTTACCACATGAGCACTTTATCAATTGATGAAAAAGGTATTTTACAAGAAGAAGAAATTTTTTATTTTAATCCTTTTTTTACCACGCTTACATTTATTGGGCGCTTGTGATATTGCTTTTTTTTGGCTATATGGTTTATTATACAAGGGTAAATAGCAAATGGCTTTTTTGCGCCATTTATTAGTTGGGTTTGTTTTTGTTTTGCTGTTTTTTAGTAAAGCTGCAAACGCATTTAAACGGATGTTACTTCATCAGCATGCAATGAAAGTGAACAAAAATAAGTTGTACGATTACTGGAATAACAAAGAAATAAATTGGCTAAATGTAGCCGGTATCTCTACTTCGTACCGTTGGTGGGATGCTATCAATGTGATGGATTTTTCGTACTGGATCGTAAACGGGCAACCGGATAAGACAGCTACCTATTATACAAGGGTGGTTAATAAGTTTTTATCGAAAAGAAGGTAAAAAGGAGGCATGTCTATCTTAAAAGGAAAAAATATAAATTTTGCTGATTCTATAAAATGGTATTGGGGAGAATAGTTTAAACTATTCTCCCCAATAGTTTTTATAATAGAAATTTTATCTACTTTATTTGTTTTTAATCAAGCTCCCCTTTACTTAAACATTTCTTCAGCAACGCCTTTATTGACGTTGTAACCACTAAAAGTAATTTCGGCACTTCCGGTTTTACTTTTAGCTTTGTCAGCTGCGGTTTTGTTATTTTGCGTACCATCATCAAAATCAAACGTAACGCCTTTAGGCAGCTTATAATCTTTGGTATTAAAGGTAAAGATTATTTTATCCGGCAAGCCGTATGTTGCATACTTTCCATAGGTCATCTCCAATTGGTAGCTGCCATTTTCCCGGGTAGTTGTCTTTGCCCTTCTTATTACCATCGTTGCTTCATCAATGTACAGCGTGGATAATACTACATCTGCATTATCATCCTCTGGCAATAACTTTACTACCCTTACATTAGTGTTGCCTATCTTGTCTTTCCCTGCATCCAGGACACTATATTTATTACCATTTAAAATATTGTTGAGGTTTATGCTTACCGCACTTTTTGGTACAAAAGATATCCCCTTTTCATTTTTTATTTTAAGCTTGTTGGGCTTTTTAAAATACACTTTCACATCTGCCTGCGGCACTTTTAAAAACGTAACATTGGTTATCATTTTACCAGTAGCTTCATAATCGTTTACCTTATCTATATTGGCTTTTACTTTTTGTATCAACGTAGTGGCATCTATAACCTGCGCTTGCAGTACAGTTGCCATCAATAAATTTGCCGTTACAAAAAAAACTATTCTTTTTTTCATCATTATCTTTTTAGGATACAATATCTTTTCTATTAAAAATAATTACGCTTGCGCCCACTAAAATAAAAATATGCGCTATCAGTATAAGCAAGCTATTACGTATAGCAGGCCAGTTTTCTACACTGCCTTTAATGGGCACGCCTTGCGGACTAACACCGATATAAAAAAATCCTTTCCAGCCAACCAGGTAAGATGTAAACAAGAATGGTTTTACATTCCTATCTATTATTGGCACATTGATATTGCTTATAATAGTGCAGACTATTACAATACAAACGGTGGCAATTATTGGACCGATAGAGTTTTCCGCAAAAATAGAAAGTAGTAAAGATAAAGCCGCAATAACCGTTAATGCTACCGTTGCATAGGCAAAAGCCGCAAAGTATCGCCACATAATATCATCTTTGGTTATTTGCAAAATTTGTGATTCGTCTCCCTTAGTACGAAAAATAAGCATATCGTCTGCCCCAAAAATAAGCAGGCTAAAAAACAAGGCTGCTATAGCCATCCATAGTAATAAAAAAATAGTGAAAATAGTAGCCGCTGCAAATTTTACTAATATCAATTGGGTACGGCTTATGGGCTTTGATATTAATAGCCTTAAAGTTCCCATATTGGCTTCACCAGATATAGAATCTGCTGCTATTAGCGCTACCAAAATAGGTACCTGAATTAATAAAGTATTTAGTATGATGTAACACATAAAATACCCGTTAATAGCTTTTGTTTTTTCCAGCTCAAAACTATCCTTAACATTTTGCAGCATTAGGTCCATATAACTTTGTCCATCTGCCTTAAAAGCAAATTGAAAAATAAAAACGATGGCTGCCACTGCTACAAATGCTATGTATGTCCTGGGTCTTTTTGATATTTTAAATAGCTCAATTTGAAGCAAATTCCACATGTCCGGGCTGGGTTGTAAGTGACAAAAAATAGTTTTCTAGCGAGTGGCTCGAGTTAACACTAAGCAATTGTATATCCATATCCGCCAGGTATTTAATTAACTGCGGAACATTTTTTTTATCCATCATCAATTGCAGATAGCCATTATTTTGTATGTAAGGCGCCCAGGCAGATTGTAGCAGCAAACGCTTTGCAGCAGGGTTATCCAGCGTTTCCACCTCAATTAATGTGTGCGCAGGGTCCAATAGTTCTGCCACATATCCTTCCACCATTTTTTTGCCTTTATTGATGATGATCATCCTGGTGGCAATCAATTCTATTTCACTTAAAAGATGAGAAGATATAAGTACTGTTTTACCCATTTCCCTACTAAGCTGTAAAATAAGGTTACGCATATCTGCTATGCCTTGAGGGTCGAGCCCATTGGTTGGTTCATCTAAAATTATTAACGCTGGGTTATGTACCAAGGCTACCGCTATGCCTAACCGCTGTTTCATGCCCTGGCTAAAAGTACGTACGTTATCTTTTGCTCTATCATGCAAGCCAACCATTTGTAATTGCTGCATTAGCAACTGTTTGGTGACTTTTATACCGCTCATTTTTGCAAAAATAGATAGATTGTCGTAGGCAGAAAGGTATTTGTATAAATCTGGCTTTTCGATTACTGCACCTACCTGCCGCAAAATTTCTGATCGATGAGTGGAAAGCTTTTTGCCGAATAAATTAATATCTCCTTCGGTGGGTTTTATTAAGGTGAGCAGCATACGTATAGTGGTAGATTTTCCTGCACCATTTTGCCCGAGAAAGCCATAAATATCGCCTTGATTAACTGTAAACGACAAGTCGTTTACAGCATAATTATCTTTAAACTTTTTGGAAAGGTGATTTACTTCAATAATTAAGGACATAGGCAT
>JAYVUJ010000059.1:0-5946 GCA_043788035.1 Ferruginibacter sp.
AAAATTTGGGCAGAAAGCCAATTGGGCATTGGCACAACTTTTTTTATAGCTTTTTACAATCAACTGCCGTTAACGCCAAGTACCTAACATAAAGTAACAGGCACACTATTTGTTATATTTCCGCAAACAAATGATAGTAAAAATGAAATTCAAATTTATTACTGGTGTAGTATTTGTAACGGGGCTTTTCGCATTTAATGCCGTACAAGCACAAGATTCTACATCAATAGGGCAGGATTTAAAAAAAGCCGCTAGTAAAACAGGCAAGGCTATTGGCAAAGGTGCCTCAGCTGTTGGCAATAAAACTGCGGAGCTAGCATCTAAAGGAGAATCTGGCGTGGTTGATAAAATATATCGCGGCAAGGTTGGCCCTAATGGCGAAACGATATACATTAACAATAAAGCAAAATATTACAGAATAGATAAAAAAGGGCACCGACATTATTTAATTGAAAGCCAATTAAAAGATAAATTGTAAAATCTATTTGCAAATAATGCCTGCTAAATAGTTTACCGCTATTTAAATATTAAATAATAAGATAAAAGCCTGGTTTTTGCCGGGTTTTTTGCATTACATAACTCCGGTCCGATTAAAAAAAACTCATTTTTAACCAGTATACTAACCTTAAAATGCCCCATCGGATGTTGATTAAATTTCATAATCTAATTGTTAAAAATTATTTATAAAAGTTAAAACCATGTGAATATTATATTCGTAATTCTGAATAGTTGCACCACATCCAATCCTTTTAAAGGCTGCTTGCTTGTATTACCTTTTTTGCTAGCTGAATCGTTAGCAATTGTAAACTATAAATTTTAACCCTTTTGCAGCCGTTTTAAATTTCGTACATAATATAATTGTGCCTCCCTAGTACGTACCCGTTGATATACTGCATTCATCTTTCTATTAATTTATAGTTCATTCACACCAAAATCATTCAAAAAAATCTAATCATGAAACAAAAAAATTCCGCTGCTTTCCTGCTGCTGGTAATGTGTATAAACATTACTGCGCCTTTATTCGCGTCTTCTCACCGAGAAGCACCCATGATTGCCAACGACCCGCTGGCAGATAATACTGATGTGTATGCTTTCCGCAGCCCGGATGACCCAAGTAAAATAACTATTATTGCTAATTACATTCCGGGACAATTGCCAGATGGCGGGCCAAACTATTATTCTTTTGGCGAAAATATCCGTTACGAAATTCACATTGATAATAATATTGCTACCCCTGGTGATGATATTATTTATCGCTTCACTTTTAAAAAAACAAATGAAGACGCTTCTACATTTTTCAACATCCGTTTAGGCAAACAAAATTTAAAAACAACGTACAAGCTTGAAAGAAGCGTAAACGGTGGTAAAAGTTTTCAGACAGTAGTACAGAATGGTATCGTGCCTCCTCCAAATATTGGCGCACGCTCTATTAGTTCAAAGGTTGGTTTAAATGTACCAGACTATAATACTTTAATTAAAAGTGCCATCACTACATCTATGACGGGTGAAAAAGTATTTTGCGGCACTGCCGACGATCCCTTCTTTGTTGACCTTGGCGGTATATTCGACCTTGGCAATGCACCTCGCCAAAATGGTCAGGCAAAAGATGCGTTGAAATGCTTAAACGTTAGTACCATCGCTTTGCAAATAGATATTTCTACCTTGCAAAAAGATCATAAAAAGGTACAGCAATGCACCCATATACTCGACCCTAATTATGTTATCGGCGTATGGGCAAGTGCCAGCCGCAGGCAAATCACCATCCTAAACGATGGTACAGCTCAAAGCTATAATAAGGCTGATAATAATAATGGCACAGAGGAAGCCGCCACGGTTTCAAACGATAAAGATTTTGTAAGTGAATACCACGCAGGCCCATGGGTACAGGTATCAAGGCTGGGCATGCCTTTAACTAACGAGGCAGTTATCCCTGTAGGTTATAAAGACCTTTGGAATTCATTGACTCCCTACCAGGATTTATCTAAGCTTGCTATTTTCGGTAAATTCTTTTACAAGCCAGAACTTGCGCTGTATATGGATGATACCTTCTTCGGTGGTGCCGTTCCATCGTTTTCTCCACTAAGGATACAACGCAAATCATTAGGTGCTTTTGGCTTCGGCAACGACCAGGATGGCTTGTATAGCCTTAAGGGTACTGCCGCTGTAAAAAATACTGCATTAGCAGAAAGTGCTTTTGGTGCTTTACTTTTACCAGCAAAAAATTCACCACGCTCGGTAGATTTATGGCCTATCTTCCACACAGGCGTACCTAACCTTGCACCTTATCAATTGGCTACCGGTAAAAAGGGAAATCCTTTAGCAGTAGGCAAACCTTTTATCAATAACTTTTTGCCAAATGGTGGCGACATGTTACGCCTTAACATGGCCGTGCCAGTAACGCCAAGAAATAGCCCTGCCTTTAGTAGTTTAGGTTTAATACAAGCTGCAGTTATTGGTTTAACAGACCCTGCATATGCTGGTACATCTTTACAAAACATACCTAATATGGATGGCTTTCCTAACGGCCGCAGGCTGGAAGATGATGTAACCCGTATTGAATTGCAAGCGGTTGGCGGCGTAGTATTAGCAGCCATTGGTTTATGGTACGATGATTATATACCGGCAACTTCACCAAGCCCTGTAACTATGCAGTTAACAAACGTTTTAGGGTATGCAACCGGCATCAATAAAAATGATACCACTTACAAAACAAGTTTCCCTTACGTGCAAACGCCTTGGGCTGGAGACCATATTTGTGATTGCGGCGACAATATGGGCCACAAATCTGCAGGCATGCCAACATTTGGCAAAACCAATGTAGACATGGATTTAAGTGCACCCGAAATAATTGCCACGTCTACGCCTAACCCCTTTGTTGGCACTACAACAGTCAAGTATCATTTAGATGTTGCTGCTAAAGTAAGCATAGAAGTATACAACGAAGAAGGCAAGATGATAAAAATATTGTCAGACAAAAAGATGGACGCAGGTACCTATACGCAAGACTTAAACGGAAGCGGATTGGTAAAAGGCGTGTACTTTATACAAATAAGCAAAGACGGTATTGCTAAGCAAAACATCCGTGTAATAAAAGGATAAACGAAAGTAGGTGGATGCAAAAAAAGTATGCCTGTTAAGCAACGGCAGGCTTACTTTTTTATGTTAACCTTACAGTAACTTTCAATATTATTACCCTGTCTACTTTAATACATTAATACATTTTTTTGACCGGGCTTATACAATAGCTATGTGGAACAGCGGTGGCGGCGCACATTTGTACTTCAGTTTTAAATCAGCTTTATCCACCAGGCATGGGGCGTATTTAAATCAAACAGTATTAGCTGTATTTGTGGTAACGGTCTGGTTTAAGTTCAACAGCATACACAAAATTATTAAGATATAAATGCCAAACTAAAGAGGCAATTGATTCAAAAAAACATACAACAATAAAACTTTCTTAATTAAAGTAAACTAGTAAAATTACACCCCTTCAGCGGAGGGGGGCAACCCATAAAATCATTCTCTGGTGGCGCAGGGGCTTAAAACAACCAAAATGAAAAAAAATATACTTTACATTGCACTTATTATTTTATTTATAAGTGCAGTAGGTTTTGTTGTAATAAAATTTAAAAAAGATGATAGCCAAAGAGCTGCTACCCAATATACTTTATTAGAAAGAAGCGGTGCTTTAGCAGAAATGCCGGAGTGGCAAACCACAAAAGTAAATGCAGCAAAATTAACAGCAGCCATTAAATCAAACCCGAAAGATCTAAAGTCTCAGATAGCGCTTACCAATTTATTTATCATGGAAGCACGGGCTACCGGCAACTATACTTATTATGATAAAGCCGCCATGAAAAATGTAAACAACATCCTTGCAGCTGACCCAAATAATTTTGAAGCGCTTACACTAAAATCACTACTTTATTTATCTCAGCATCATTTTGCAGATGGCTTGGCAACTGCTAACCAGGCACAATCTATCAATCCATTTAATGCATTTGTGTATGGCATTTTGGTTGATGGCAATGTAGAGATGGGCAATTACGATACAGCAGTATCTAATGCGCAAAAAATGATGAGCATACGGCCAGACCTACGTTCCTATGCAAGGGCATCTTACCTGCGGGAAATTTACGGTGATTATCCGGGCTCTATCGAGGCTATGCACCTCGCAGTAGATGCAGGCGTGCCAGGCGATGAATCAACAGAGTGGGCGAGGGTTCAATTAGGCCATCTATATGAAAACTACGGCGACCTCCCCAATGCAGAAATGCAGTACACCATCGCCATGCAAAATAGAAAAAATTATGCCTACGCATTAGCGGGCCTCGCAAGGATTGCCCAATCAAAAAAACAATATGATAAAGCTATCAATTTTTATCAGCAGGCAGATTCATTAATAAATGATTTTTCTTTTAAAGAAGAATTAGTAGATGTTTACCAGCTAACTGGCCAAAAAGATAAAGCCGCCGCAACATCAAAAATAGTAATTGATGAAATGAACAAGAATGCCACAGGCGCAGCAAAAGATGAAACCATTGGCCACTATGCAGACAGGGAATTAGCCTACGCTTATTTAAAAATAAATGAGTATGATAAAGCAGTAGAACATGCGCTGGCAGAGTATAACCGCCGCCCCAATAATATAGATGTTAACGAAACACTGGCTTGGGTATATTACCAAAAAGGCGAGCCAGCAAAAGCTTTGCCCTACATACAAGCCGCTTTAAAAACAAATAGCAAAAACCCAACACTGCTCTGCCGTGCCGGGCTTATATTTGAAAAAGCCGGCGACAAAGCAAAAGCTAAAGAATGCCTTGAAGGCGCATTTAAAAACAATGCCAATATACCGGCAACTTTAAAAACATCTAGTGAACTTGCCCTTAAAGAAATATAAGTACGATAGCGTAACTTTCGTCATGCAAAAAAAGGGCAATAGTAAAATTAAAAAAATAGCGGGGTTATTAATTATGCTGGCCTTTGCACCAACTGTTTTTGCCCACAGCATTAATTATGCTTTGCAGGATGCCCCGGTAGATAGAGTGGTGTGGTATTATTTAAAGATGGGCTACCAGCACATACTTCCTTATGGTATAGACCATATTTTGTTTGTGGTAAGCCTTTGTTTGTTAAGCACCAATATTAAAGCTATTTTTTGGCAGGCAACTGCTTTTACCATAGCACATTCAATAACGCTTGCTTTAAGCATGAAAAATATTATTGTTGCGCCAGGCGCGGTGGTAGAGCCAATCATTGCTTTATCGATTGTATTTGTAGCCATAGAAAACATGCTGCTCACTACTTTAAAACCCTGGCGTATAGCCATTGTTTTTCTTTTTGGGCTAATACACGGCATGGGGTTCGCCAGCGCCTTAAATGAAGTTGGCTTGCCGGCAAATAAATTCTATACCTCTGTAATTGCTTTTAATGCCGGGGTAGAGTTAGGGCAGGTAACTATCATCTCTTTAATGTTTGGCTGCATCATTATACCTTTGCGTAAAAAAAGCTGGTACCGTAAAGGTATCGTTTACCCAATATCGGCTATTATTGCACTAGTAGCTTTTTACTGGACTATCCAAAGGGTTTTCTACTAAATAAAAATTTTTCATTTATAAATAATTATTGGTTGTTAACTAAAAAGTACATATTAAAAATACAGAAAGCAACAGTTTGCCTTTTTTTATTTACGTATGCCACTGTTATGTTAAGGCCAGCAATGCCTTACGTAGCCGATGTTATAGCACATGTATTATTTTTTAAAGACCATATGCTTACCGTACATACGCATAATGGCAAGTACCACGTACACGCAGAAGTAGCCGAAGCAACTAAAAAAAGCCTTTCAGAAAAAGGCATCAATATAACAAAGAAAGATACACCTGGCAGTGACCACATCTTTACAACAACCATTAGTTTACCAACACCAATAATTTCTATAAAGTG
>JAYVUJ010000060.1:0-16216 GCA_043788035.1 Ferruginibacter sp.
CTGATGTACTGGCAAGTGTACTTGCATAAAACTGTATTATGTGCCGAGCAAATGCTGCAGCTTATAATTAAAAGAGCTAAACACATTAAAGCGTTTACCTGCACGCCGCTCAATAAATTTATTAATGGAGATATTGGCAATGTAACCTTGGCAGAGTTTTGCCGTCTGGATGATTATGATGTAGTGGCAGCCATAAAAGAATGGTGCACCCAAGAAGACAAAGTGCTTTCAATATTAAGCGATGGCATTATTAACCGACAGCTTTTTAAAATAAAGTTTTTTGGCGAACCGGTAAATGAGGAGCTGGTAGCCGAAAAAAGGGCTGCCGCAATGGCGCAGTTAAATATTAATTATGAGGATGCATGCTGGCTGGTATTTACAGGCGAGGCAGTCAGCAATACGTACAATTTTGAAGATGAGCACATCAACATTTTATTTAAGGATGGCATGGTGAAAACCATCTCTGAAGTAGACAATGCGCTCATTAACCAAAACATGAAGAGCAAGGTTAAAAAATATTACATTTGTTATTCAAGATTAATAATGGTTTAAAAGTGAACACGAATATTACTTTATTTTTTGCCACAAGTTTGCAGGTTACTCTAGTATTTAATCTGCCCACCTGCTGTAAAATTAAGCGCAAACTGGACACCATATGGTACTAAGAGTTACCCAATAAAAACACAGAAAAAATATTATGCAATTTTCCGCAGCACAGATAGCCATGATTGTTAATGGCAAAGTTGAAGGCGATGCCGAAATATCGGTAGGCTCTTTCGGCAAAATAGAAGAAGCCATCGCCGGCCAGCTTGCTTTTTTGGCAAACCCCAAATACGAGGAATATTTATACGCCACCCAAGCATCTATCATTATTATAAGCGATGCGCAGGAAATTAAAAGCCCTATAACCGCTACTTTAATACGGGTGCCGGATGCGTACAGTGCATTTGCTACTTTACTTGATAAATACCAGCAGATAGAAACCCAGCAGCTTACCGGCATACAGCAGCCAGTATACATACACGCCACCGCTAAAATAGGCGACAATGTTTTTATTGGTGCCTTTGCCTACATTGGCGAAAACGCCGTTATTGCCGATGGAGCTAAAATATTTCCCAATGCGTTTGTAGGCAACAATGTTTTAGTAGGCCAAAACACCATACTGCACCCTGGCGTTAAAATTTACCACCATTGCAATATTGGTAAAAATGTAATCATCCACGCAGGGGCAATAATTGGTGCAGATGGCTTTGGCTTTGCACCGCAAGCGGATGGCTCGTTTAAAAAAGTACCGCAAATTGGCAATGTAGTAATAGAAGATAATGTAGAGATTGGCGCCAACAGCACTATTGACCGGGGCACTATCGGCAGCACATTAATTAAAAGTGGCGCCAAGCTAGATAACCTTTTGCAGGTGGCGCATAATGTTGAAATTGGCAACAACTCAGTTATTGCAGCACAGGCAGGCATTAGCGGTAGCACAAAAATTGGCAATAACGTTATGATTGGGGGTCAGGTGGGCATAGTTGGGCATTTGCAAATAGCCGATGGTAGCAAAATAAACGCACAAAGTGGGGTCAGTAAATCTATCAAAAAAGCAAATACAGCAGTAACCGGCTCGCCTGCTTACGATTATACGGCGGCATTGCGCAGCCAGGCCCTTGCCCGAAATTTGCCCGAAATGGAAAAAAGGATAAAAGAACTGGAAAAAATAGTAAAGGAACTATCGGAAAAAATTGCATGACCCGCAATTAACTGAAACAAAATGCCGTGCATATTGAATGACATTTATATAAAACAGGGAATATTATTTAGCGGTTGCTTTTACAGCCACATGGCAATGGTTCCGTTGCAACTCCAGAAAATGTAAGCCAAATACTGCAATGGCTTACTTTCTAAATTTTTGCAAATTGTTTTTTAATGGAGTATATGCAACCGAAAAAAATTAAGAGTAAGTATTGCCCTAAAGCCAGATACTTACTCTTGTGGGAAGTTTTCAAAGGATTAAATAAAAAACGGGCGGGTGATATATGGCAATTTTTATATACTTATTTTGGCAATTAGTGTAAGAATGTAAACCCGTAGAATAATTGCAAATTCTTGTGCCCCAGTAAAATTAGTTGCGATGGCAAAACTGCAGGTTTCTATTTTTAAAGGTATTAGTGCTTATAAAAGCAAATTTCTTTATACAAAATTGCATTAACAGTACTTAAACATTTTAAGTATTTATTAAAGGTCAATTTGACCTAAATTGTTAATTACTTCACAAAGATTGGCTTATTAATTATAAATTCTTGTAATAATTCTTCCCAATTTTAGGTAGTAATTTTTCTACATTATTTAAAAACCAAATATATTATTTGACATATAATAGGTTAAGGTTGATAAAAAATTAAGATATCTACTATTATTAGCGTTTTTTGTGAAAAAAATCAATTGAGTAGCAAATAAAATATTGTCATTTAGCCATTAAGTGGAAAATTGATAGTTTTTAATCCGTTTTGCATGAACCAATCATTACTAATAAAAAAAATTTCCGGGATATGAGTAAAACAGTGCTTCCTTCCTTGCATCCAAAAAAAGATTTTAGCCTCTCTAAATTATAAAATCCTTTAAACTTGGTTTACGCTTAAACCCGTTTGGCAAGGGGAGCGTATATGTGTTGCCCTGTACAAAAAAGCTTCCTGGCTTAACAATTCAAAAGGATTATTTAAGGCATTGGCCATTGTAAGTTGATGACTGTATTCCACTAATAAATATTACAATTTTTTAGGCCACACTAAGGATAGCAGGTTTGAGTGGTTTGATATAATGCCAAAAAATGAAATATCTTTGCCCGCTATCTATAAAACAACAAGCATGGACGAAAATTTTAATCCCGATAAACAACACACGCTTTTGGCGGCTGTTAGTATTTCGGGAACTGGTTTGCACACAGGTATTAATGTAGATATGACACTGAAACCTGCCAACGCCGGTTTTGGGTTTCAGTTTCAACGCGTAGACTTACCGGGGATGCCTATTATTAAAGCCGATTGCGACCTAGTAACCGATACTTCCCGCGGTACAACGCTTGAAATTGGGGATGCAAAAGTGAGCACTGTTGAACATATACTTGCCGCATTAGTTGGCATGGGTGTAGATAATTGCCTGATAGAAATAAATGGTCCCGAAATACCCATTATTGATGGCAGCAGCGAGCCTTTTGTTGAAATAATTGCCGCTACTGGCGTGCTGGAACAAGAAGCAACCAAAGCCTGGTATACCATTGATACCAATATTAGTTATTACGATGAAGTAAAGCGAGTGGAGATGACCTTGCTTCCATCAACCGATTATAAAATTACTACGCTGATAGATTTTAACAGTCCGGTTTTAGGCACGCAGCACGCCAGCTTAAAAACCATGCAGGATTTTAAGACAGAGATTGCACCCTGCCGCACATTTTGTTTTTTGCACGAATTAGAAGCATTGCTGGATAATAACTTAATAAAAGGCGGTGATATCAACAACGCCATTGTAGTGGTAGATAAACCAGTAACTGAAGCAGAAATGGACCGCCTGGCGATTGCCTTTGGCAGAGATAAAATAGAGATAAAAAGCGAAGGCTACCTTAATAACCTTGAGCTGCGTTTCCCTAACGAACCGGCAAGGCATAAATTGCTGGATGTAGTTGGCGACCTTGCCCTAATTGGGTACCCTTTTAAGGGGCATATTATTGCTAACCGCCCAGGGCATAGCAGCAACGTTGAATTTGCGAAAAAGATAAAAAAGTACATTAAAAAAAATAAGCACACCAAAGATGTACCAACTTACAACCCAAACCAGCCGCCCGTTTATACCCTGCAGCAAATTGAAAAAACGCTGCCGCACCGGTACCCATTTTTACTGGTAGATAAAATTATTGAGCTTACCGACAAACAAATAATAGGTATCAAAAATGTTTCTTTCAATGAATACTTTTTTCAAGGTCATTTTCCGGGTAACCCGGTTATGCCAGGCGTTTTACAGGTAGAAGCACTTGCACAAACTGGCGGTATACTTTGCATTAACGCTATGCCAGAAGGGCAATACGATACCTATTTTATCAAGATAGAAAATTGCAAGTTTAAGCAAAAGGTGGTGCCTGGCGATACTATGATACTTAAAATGGAGCTGATTGAACCTATCCGCCGAGGTATTTGCGTAATGCGGGGCAGCGTTTTTGTTGGCAATAAACTCTGTACAGAGGGCGACCTTACAGCGCAATTAGTTAAAAGAAGTTAAAATTAAGCCGCAGGCTATGCTGCTTACGTAATTAAAGAGTAGTTTCAAAATATAAAAGTTGCTTACTTCAATTTTCAAAAATTTTTAAATTGGTCATGATTCATCCGCATACATACATACACCCCAATGCAAAATTGGCCACCAATGTAAAAATTGACCCATTCAGCGTTATCCATCCCAACGTAGAAATTGGCGAAGGCACGTGGATTGGCAGTAACGTTACTATAATGGAAGGTGCAAGGATTGGCAAAAATTGCCGTATTTTCCCAGGCGCAGTAATAGCTGCCATTCCGCAAGACCTTAAGTTTGAAGGTGAACAAACCACCGTAGAAATTGGCGACAATACAACCATACGTGAGTTTGTAACCGTTAACAGGGGCAGCAAGGATAGATGGACAACCAAAGTAGGCAATAACTGCCTTATTATGGCATACAGCCATATTGCGCACGATTGTATTGTAGGCAATAACTGTATTATGAGCAACAGTACGCAAATGGCCGGGCACGTAACCATGGGCGATAATTCAATTTTAGCTGGCATGTGTGCCATCCATCAGTTTGTACAAATTGGGCAGCATGCTTTTATAAGCGGTGGTTCGCTGGTTAGTAAAGATGTGCCGCCTTACATTAAAGCTGGCCGTACGCCATTGAGTTATGCAGGCGTAAACTCTGTTGGGCTTAAACGTAAAGGTTTTTCAGTTGATAGGATCAATCAAATTTTAGATATTTACCGTATTATTTATAACAAGTCGATGAACACATCGCAGGCACTAAATTTTATAGAAGAAGAATTGCCAGCAACAGATGAAAGGGATGAGATAGTTACTTTTATACGCGAAAGCGGCAGGGGCATCATAAAACGTTTTACAAAGGGTAGTTTAGATGATGAATAAATAATCTTTCCTCATTTTATTGCACGAACAAAACCACTTACCCGCAGCGAACGCATTATTATCACCAATGCAGATTACCTTACACAATGTTGGCAAAAGATTTAACCGCGATTGGATTTTCCGGCATTTAAGCTATGATTTTTTGCCTGGTAAAAAATATGCTGTCACCGGCTCTAACGGCTCTGGTAAATCTACTTTATTACAAATTATAGCAGGCTCGCTAAGCCACAATGAAGGCCAGGTTAATTTTGTTGCAGGGCAACAGCCAATAGCTGATGAACAGCTTTTTAAGCAAATTTCCATAGCAGCGCCTTACCTGGAATTAATTGAAGAAATGACTGCAGGCGAATTCCTGGTTTTTCACCGCCAGTTTAAGCCCCTTACAATAGCAGACAAAGAAATAGTACAAATTGTAGGCTTGCAAAAAGCTACCAATAAACAGATACGCTATTACAGTAGTGGCATGAAGCAAAGATTAAAATTAGCGCAGGCTTTTTTTTGCGATTTACCTGTTTTACTGCTAGATGAGCCCACGACTAATTTGGATGCACAGGGCATTGCATTGTACCAACAGCTTATTGATAATTATACCGCCAACAAACTGGTAATTATTAGCAGCAACGATTTACAGGAATATGCTTTTTGTGATGCAGTGATTGCTATTGGGGATTTTAAATAGTACTTTCTCAATGTAATTCCCCACTACGGTTAAGCCTCCGCAAACTCAATGCTATCATATATCGTAGCAAGCGATAGTGCAAAGCCAAGCCTGTCAAATTCAATCAGCCCATCGATAGTTTCAAACGTTTGGTATTTCCACAAGGGGCTGCTATCGAGGCGGGAGTAGCATTCAACATAAAATTCTTTTTGCGATATCAGTACATAATAATTAAGTGTTTCTATACGCTTATAATATTTTAGTTTTACTTCCTTATCGTACAATGCGGTAGAATCTGAAAGTACTTCAAATAGTATAGAAGGATTCCTAACTAGTAAATCTGTCCCTTTTAAATCATCATTACAGGTATAAATTAAATCTGGATATACATAAAATTGTTCCTTCTCAATTTCCAGTTGCATACCATCAATAAAGACAGCACATCCTGGTTTTTTATTTGCCCTTAAAGACACGCCAACATTTAAAACAATATTATTATGGTTTTTAGTACCACCTGCCATGGCAAATAATTCTCCATGGTAAAAATCATTTTTACCTTCACTAGCTTCTTCAAGAGCTATATACTCAGCAAAACTGTATTTTTTATTTCCTTTTGATGTAGCGTAAGCCATAGCTTAAAATTTCAATTGTATTGTTAACTTATCTCCTGCTGGCAATCAGCAAATTCAAATCCGTATATTTCAAATCAAACCTTTCGCTTAAATAAAAATTGGTAAGGCTTCCTTTAAACATATAAATACCGCTGCGGATATTTATCTTATACCAAACTACATTTTCTATACCGCCATCATCGGCAGTTTCCAGCAACAAAGGCATCAATACATTGCTGATTGCTTGTGAGGCAGTACGGGCAAAGCCGCTTGGTATATTGGGCACGCAGTAATGTATAACATCATATTTTCTAAAAACAGGTTTTTCATGCGTTGTAACATCACTGGTTTCAAAGCAGCCTCCCCTGTCTATGCTCACATCAACTATCACCGTTCCTGGGCGCATCTGGCTTACCATTTCTTCACTAACTACAATTGGTGTACGCCCGCCGGTACTGCTTAATGCTCCAACGGCAACATCGCAGGTTTTTAATTGCTTGGCTAATATTTTGGGTTCAATTACCGATGTCCATAAACGCCCGCCAATATTATTCTGCAATCTTTTTAGCCTATAAATACTGTTATCAAATATTTTAACGCTGGCACCCATAGCCAATGCTGTACGTGCGGCATATTCGCCTACAATGCCAGCACCTATAATAATTACTTTAGTAGGTGGTATGCCGCTTATGCCGCCTACCAATACGCCTTTGCCATGGTTGGCGTTGTTTAAATACTGACCTGCAATAAGCATAACGGCACTACCCGCAATCTCGCTCATGCTGCGTACAATGGGGTTATGCCCGCTATCGTCTTTAAGGTTTTCAAAACTTAAGGCAGTTATTTTTTTATCCATCATTTTTTGAAGGATCTCTTTTTTCATCACTGCTAAATGGATGGGCGAAATAATGTACTGGTTAGGCTTTAGCAGCTCGCATTCGCTTTCGCTAACCGGTGCGCTTTTTACCATAATGTCGCATTCAAACACTTCTTTTTTATCGTAGGCAATCTTAGCGCCGGCATCGCTGTAATCCTTATCGCTGTAACTGGCACCTTCGCCTGCATTTGTTTCTATTACCACTTTATGCCCGTTGGCTACCATTACGCCTACAGCTTCCGGGGTAAGGGCTATGCGGTTTTCGTTAAAAGATGTTTCTTTAGGTATGCCAATATATAATTCTTCGCCCTTCGGTTTTACATCCAGGGTTTCTTCCAAAGTTTCGTAACTAAAAGAAGGAGATACAAATGGTTTTGATGTTGCCATGATATTTTACAATTGAAAAGTACAAATTACAAATTAATTTTCAGCTTTCGGGTATTACTGCCGGTTACGCTGATTATAATATCCAAAGTGCCATCTGGAAAAATACCCGGCGCTTTTTCGGGCCATTCTACAAAACAAGTATTGCCGGAGTATAAACAGTCTTCCACGCCAGCCTGTAATGCTTCTTCTTCATCTTTTAAACGATATAGGTCTATGTGATAAATAAGCGCTCCGTTATCCGTAGTATATTGATTAATAATGGAAAATGTAGGGCTGCTGATATTGCCTGTTACACCAGCGGCTTTACAAACAGCGTGCACGAAAGTAGTTTTGCCAGCACCCATTTCGCCATGCAATGCAAAAACTTTATAACCAGTGGCGGCGGTGTTAAAAGTTTGTACCGCTTGTTGTATATCCTCTAAAGTAAAAATTAACTCCATGTTGCAAAGATATTTTCCTTCTATAGCAAATAGGTACCATTTGCAAAGAATAATTTTGCAGTATGCAAAAAGTAGAATGGAAAGTAGATGGGATGGATTGTACCAACTGTGCATTGACGATTTCGAAGTACCTTAACAAGGAAGGGTTACAAAACGTAAAAGTGAATTTTATTGGTGGCGATGTAAGCTTTGACATGACTGAAAACAAATCGAAGGAGCAACTAGCCAAAGGTATAGCTGGCTTAGGTTACACCGTCTCTAACGAACCTACGGCATTGGTAAAAAAGCAGCCGTTCAAACTATTCTCCAATCACTTGCAACGGTTTTTATTTTGCCTTCCTTTTACGGCAATTTTAATGCTGCACATGCTGCCATGGCACATCCATTTTTTGATGGACCCATGGATACAGCTAGCCATTTGCCTGCCGGTTTATATAGTGGGCATGGGCTATTTTGGGGTTAGCGCCGTTAAAAGCTTACGGGGCGGCATACCCAATATGAACGTTTTAATTGCCATTGGCGCTACCGCAGCGTTTATTTATAGCCTTATCGGCACCATTGGCAACTATGGCATGGACTATGTTTTTTATGAAACAACTGCCACTATTATTACGCTGGTATTTTTGGGCGAGTGGGTAGAGCACCGTTCTGTTGCTACAACGCAAAAAGAATTGAACAAGCTAGCCAGCCAGCAAAAAGTAATGGCTAATATGATTGCTTTTGATGATGAACATAAAGAAAATATTTTTCCGGTAGAAAATACCCAGCTTAGGGTGGGCGACCTTATCTTAGTAAAAAGCGGCGAACAAATACCTACAGATTGCAAGGTACTTTGGGGCGATGCACATGTAAATGAAGCACTGCTTACAGGCGAAAGCAGCCCTGTGCACAAACAAAAAAAAGATGCGCTAATTGGCGGAAGTTTGCTGATTGATGGCACCGTAAAAGCCCAGGTTACCTCAACCGGAAAAGATACTGTATTAAGTAATATTTTAAACTTAGTAAAACAGGCTCAAGGCGAAAAGCCGCCCATACAACAATTGGCAGATAAGATAAGCGCCATTTTTGTACCCGTGGTGTTAAGCATTTCGGTGCTTACTTTTTTTATTAACCATTTTGCTTTTAACGTTGATGCCACTAGCTCATTAATGCGTAGCATTGCAGTATTGGTAATTAGTTGTCCCTGCGCAATGGGGCTTGCAACCCCCGCTGCTATTGCGGTTGGGCTAGGCAGGGGTGCAAAAAATGGCATCCTCTTCCGCAATGCAAAAAGCCTGGAATTATTTAAAAACATTAGGACTGTTGTTTTTGATAAAACAGGGACGCTAACAAAAGGGCAGTTTAAAATAAGCAGTTTTGATGCTGGCAACATGCCGGAAGCGGATTTTAAGCGCATTATTTTTTCGCTTGAAAAATACAGCAACCATCCCATTGCGAAAGCAATTACCACAGAGTGGAAAATAAACAATGCCATTGCCTGGAAACAAATTGACGAGATAAAAGGCGTAGGCATGCTAGGCAATGATGCAGAAGGAAATGTTTATCAATTGGGAAATAGCAACCCTGAAATTAGTACAGGCAACCAGCCGCCGCATACTGCCTATCTTACTAAAAACAATGTATTGGCTGGCTGGCTAAATATGGATGACGAGATTAGGGAAGAAGCCAAAGAAGTGATCAGCTACCTGCATGCTAAAAACATAAAAACTATTTTGCTAAGTGGCGATAGTTTGGAAAGATGCAAAAAAGTAGCGGATGCCCTAGGCATTGCTGAAGTTTACGCCCAACAAAAACCTGCGGATAAACTAGAGGTAATAGAAAAATTGAACAACATAAGCCCAACGGCTATGGTTGGCGATGGTATTAATGATGCGCCAGCATTGGCAAAAGCAACCATTGGCATATCTATGAGCGATGCATCTCAACTAGCCATGCAGAGCGCCCAGGTTGTTTTAATGAATAAAGGGATACAGCATTTACCATTGGCCCTTGGGCTTGGCAAACATACTTTTACCACGATAAAGCAAAATTTATTCTGGGCATTTATTTACAATATTATTGCCATACCTGTAGCCGCAGTTGGCTTGTTACACCCCGGTGTTGCTGCGCTGGCAATGGGGTTTAGCGATGTGGTGCTGGCTATTAATTCGGTGTGGTTAAATTTTAAAAAAGTACTTTAAAATTGGTAAGCTGGAATGGCTAACTCATTAAATTTATGCCCACTTTTTCAGAAATTGCAGAACAAATAAAACTGCTGGAAACGGATCAATTGTACGAGCTAAAAATAATTATTTCTACAGTAATCATTGAAAAAAAGAGAGCCTGAATTTTACGCCATCATAATGAAGCAGTAGAAGATTTTATAGCTGGGAAATTAAAATCTTATAAAAATGCCGGTGAAGTAAGATTTGCATAAAATGCCCTTTTCGAGGAAAGTAAGGGTGATGAGAATTTCGGCAACCAGCCTACTTTATCAAAAAATACTTTAACCAATTTATTTGGCGTACATAAAAATGAGCAGGATGAATTAAAATTTCAGAAGAAAGTATGAGGAGTATGGCGTAAAATAAATAAGGTCAAGACAACGGGGTTTGTAAGCTTGCTATAGTTTACATATTTTTAAACTATTTGTAGAATCCCCTGCAATATTATTTATTCTTCTACATCCTGCGGATAATACCCCAAAATGTAAAGCTATATCTTGCATCCATCAATTACAATAGTTTGCAGCAACCTTCAGAAATACTAAAACAATACTGGCACCACAACACCTTCCGCCCTTTGCAGGAGGACATTATCAATGCTGTATTAGCAGGAAAAGATACCCTTGCCTTACTTCCCACCGGTGGTGGAAAATCTATCTGCTTTCAAGTGCCGGCATTAATGAAAGATGGCATTTGCCTGGTGATTAGCCCCCTTATTGCTTTGATGAAAGACCAGGTGCAGAACTTAAAAAATAAAGGCATCAACGCATTGTCTATTTACTCCGGCATGAGCTTTTTAGAGGTAAAGAATACGTTGCAAAATGCGGCTTACGGCAACTACAAATTTTTATACGTATCGCCAGAAAGGCTGGAGACCAATTTGTTTATAGATTACCTGCCCAAAATGAATATCAATTTAATTGCCGTTGATGAAGCGCATTGCATCTCTCAATGGGGGTACGATTTTAGGCCGCCTTACCAACGCATTGCCCAGCTAAGGGAATACTTGCCCAACACGCCAATACTTGCATTAACGGCATCTGCAACAATAGACGTGCAAAATGATATTTGCGAAAAATTACAGTTCGGTAAAAGCCAGCAGTGCTTCCAGCAATCTTTTGCCAGGCCCAACCTTTCGTACAGCATCTTCAATGTGCCATCTAAACAAAACAAATTATTAGAGATACTTAACAACGTAAAAGGCGGCGCTATTGTGTACTGCAAAAGCCGCAGGCATACTAAAGATGTAGCCAATTTATTGCTGATGAATAAAATAAACGCCAGTTACTACCACGCAGGCCTTAGCAATGAGGAAAGAAATAAGCGGCAGGAAGATTGGATAACCAATAAAACCCGTGTAATGGCTTGTACCAACGCTTTTGGCATGGGCATAGATAAACCAGATGTAAGAGTAGTAGTGCACTATGAAGTACCAGACTGCCTCGAAAATTATTATCAGGAAGCTGGCCGTGCAGGGCGTGATGGCAGAAGGGCCTACGCTGTTTTATTGTGCAACAGCAAAGAATTAAGCGGCCTGCAATTGCAAACCAATATCCGTTACCCGGATAGGGAAGAAATAAAAAAAGTTTACACGGCAGTAATGAACCACCTGCAAATTGCTGCTGGCAGCGGGGAGGGCGTAGGCTTTGATTTTGATATTGGAGTATTTGCAACAGCTTTTAAATTAAATATACTTACTGCTACTTATGCCATCAAAACATTAGAGCAAGAAAGTATCTTAAGCTTCAACGACATTTTTTTTAAGCCTTCAACAATAGTATTTACAATTGATAAGGACGAGCTAGTTGATTTTGAACAACATAACCCGGAGCTGGAACCTGTTATTAAAGGGCTATTACGATCTTATGAAGGCATTTTTGATTTTGCAGCTTCCATCCACGAAGCGCAGTTGGCAACTTTTATACAAAAAAAGTTGCCGGATGTAGTACGGCAACTTCAAAAGCTACATCAACTGGGCGTAATAAATTATGCGCACAGAAAAGACAAGCCACAAATAACGCTATTGCAAAACAGGATGTATGCTGATAGTTTTGTAATAAACCTTGCTGATTATTTAAAACGCAAGCAAAATTTTGATACCCGTGTACAAGCCATTACCAAATACGTGCAACAAACCATTATGTGCCGGAGCAAGATGATAGCTGCGTATTTTAATGATAAAAATGTAAACCCGTGTGGAATTTGTGATAACTGTATAAACCAGCATGGCCTGGTTATAAGTTCGGAGGAATTTGAAATGATAGCCGCCAAAATATTCGAAGAAATCACCTTATCTCCTTTAGCGCCGAAAGAACTGATAAAAAGATTACCCGGCATTAAAAAAGAAAAATTCTGGAAAGTGGCTGACTATTTACAAGCAGAGAGGAAAATTATTATATCTAAAAATGGCGCAATACAAAAGGCTTGAGTTAAAATCTATTACATTCAAACACACTAAATCAATAATCACGGGAGGATTTTTCCTTAAAAAGTTTAGTAAATCAGTAAAGGTTTAAGCCATTTGTAAAACAAAAAAGGGACCAAGATAGAAATCTAGTCCCGCTTTAAAATCCAATATCCTATGAAAAACCGTAACGAAGATAATAGGTTCTCTTAGATTTTGCAAGCTTTTTATAAATTATTTATTAAAATCTACCTAAAATAAATTGTACTTTTTACAATTAATTTTCATTTTAATAATGGTAACCAAGTGTTTTTGAGGCTATTTATTAAAGAGATATTTTTTTTCTTTAAAAAGATAACTAGCTCCCTGGTACCAGGCAATAGCTTCGTTTTTAAGGCTATCTTCCAGCTTAATTTGAGTTGCAGCACCTATTAAAAAATCTGGCTGATATGCAGCTGCCTTTTTTTGCGGCGATAAAATAACCAGCTTATTATTTTTTATAAACCCCATATTTTGGTAGGTGCTTATAAACGCCCTATTTCTTTCGATGGGCGTACGGTAAATATCGAACCCCAAAAAACGGCTGGAATAATTGATGTTCATCATGCCCAATACTGTTGGCGCAAGGTCTATCTGGCTGGTAAGCCGCTCTTCTATAACTGGCTTAACCAGTTGCGGTGCGTAAATAAAGCAAGGTATATGGTATCGGTTTACGGGCAGGTCTGTTTTGCCTGCGCTGCGGCTGCAATGATCGGCAACAATTATAAAAACAGTATTGTTAAACCAGGGCTTGGTGGCAGCATCTTTTAAAAACTTATGGATGGCATAATCAGTATATTTTACGCCACCCTGCATGCTCTGCGAAGCAGAAGGTATATCTATCCTTCCATCAGGATAAGTGTAAGGGCGATGGTTGCTGATGGTCATTAAATGGTTGAAGAATAATTTTGCACCAGCATAACTTTTATCGCATTGCTGCAGGCAAAAATTAAATGCCGCCTCATCATCTACTCCCCAGGCAGTTGTATGGTTAACCAGCTTTTTCGGAATATCCCTTTTATCTAAAACTGTATAGCCGCTGTTGCTAAAAAAGTAGCCCATATTGTCGAAAAAGCTGTTGCCACCATAAATAAAATTTACATCGTAGCCTTTGCTTTTTAACACACTACCCATGGTAAACATGTTTTCGTTATTAGGGCGGCGTACAATAGATTGACCCGGCGTTGGTGTAATTGCCAGCGCCAATGCTTCCAGCCCACGTACGGTACGGGTACCCGATGCATAAAAGTTTTTAAAGAAAAGGCTATGCGGTATCAGCGAATCGAGGTAAGGCGTAATATTTTCCTTATTGCCAAAATATGTAAGGTAATCGCCGCTTAAGCTTTCTACGCTTATTAAAACTACATTCCATTTTTTTTCGGCGCTATCATTTTTAATTGCACGTTCTACGCTTAATGGATCTTGGACAAAAGTTGCATTGCTGGTTTGCAATTGCTGCCTTAAAATTTTAATGTTAGCCGTATCATTTCTAGTAAGATAAAAACGGTTGTAATCCAGCTCGTTGTTCCAAAAGGCAGCGCCAAACTCATACACGCCGTTGCCGCTAAGCTCGTTGATGTAATTATTTTTGCTGATATTTTTAAAGCGGTTATTAACTAAAAAATATCCTGCCAGCGGCAGTAATAAAAAACTTAAAAAGTAAAGCGTTCGTTTGCCAAAATACATGCTGGCCGATTGAGAAGCAGCCAACTTTTTTCTGATAATAAAAAGCAGCAGTAGCGCTACAAATACTACTATAGAAATAATTACTGGCATGTTGTACGATTCCTGGATATTGCCTAATACTTCGTTGGTGTACACCAAATAATCTACCGCAATAAAATTGAAGCGTACATTAAACTCGTTCCAAAAAACAATTTCGCTGCCAGCTATTGAAATTATTATAAAAATAATAATGAAGAAAAGCAGGAACAATGGCACTCTTTGAATTTTTTTCCGATAAAAACTATCGTTTATGAGCCAACAATATAGTGCGACTGGGATGGCGAAAAAACTGCTTACGACAAGGTCGTAAAATAAGCCAACTAAAAAAATACCAACGGTATGTACAGGCGAAAAATCGATGCTGGAAAAACTTTTTACAAATAATACTATCCTGGTAATAAAGCTTACGGTGCAGATAATCAGCGTTAGCAATAACACCGGGCCAAAGCGCTGATTAAAAAAAGAAGTCATTTTTTTCATGGCACAAAATTAATAAAGCAACCGTTCATAATGAAGGCTGCTTTACAAATGGCACTAAAATGCTGTTAATAATATTGCTAAAACCAGTTGGTTGTTTTTTTAGTGCTTCTGCCGCCAAGCCCCAGTGCGCCTAATAAAGAGCGCACAATAGTATTGCCGGCAGTACGTGCAATACTTTTTACAACACTGTTGTTAACTACTTTTTCAAAAGTAGATTCTTCCTCTTTAACAGGTTTTTTATTTGCTGCCTGCTGTTGTGTTTTTTCCGCTGCTTCCAGCAGTTTAGCGGTTAATATTTCGCAGGCGCTCTGGCTATCAATTACTTCGTTGTATTTTGCAGCAATTTTCGATTTACTTACAATCGTATCTATTTCGGCATCTGTCAGCACATCCATCCTGCTGCGGGGCGAGCATAACATTACTTGTGCCAAAGGTGTTGGTATGCCTTTTTCATTTAGCATAGTTATTAAAGCTTCGCCAATGCCTAACTGCGTTATAAGGTCTTCAGTTTTATAAAAACTTGTTTCGGGGTAATTGTCTGCCGTTAGCTTTATTACCTTTCTATCAGCTGCCGTAAATGCCCTTAGCGCATGCTGCACCTTTAGGCCTAATTGTGCTAAGATGCTGGCTGGCACATCCATTGGGTTTTGCGTGCAAAAGAAAATACCAATACCTTTTGAACGTATCAGTTTTACGATGGTTTCAATCTGTTGCAGCAAAGCACTGCTGGCTTCCTGAAAAACAAGGTGTGCCTCATCAATAAAAATTACCAGTTTTGGCTTATCTAGATCGCCTTCTTCGGGACAGGTGGCATATAATTCTGCCAGCATCTGCAGCATAAATGTGCTGAATAGTTTTGGCTTATCCTGCAAATCGGTAACCCTTAAAATATTTATCATGCCACGGCCGGTATCGTCAATGCGCATAAGGTCGGCTACTTCAAAACTTTTTTCGCCAAAAAATACATCGGCGCCTTGCTGTTGCAATTCTATCACTTTACGCAGGATGGTGCCTGTGCTGGTGGTAGATATCTTGCCATAGGTTTTTTCAATTTCATCTTTGCCTTCATTACCTATGTATTGCAGTACTTTTATAAAATCCTTCAGGTCCAGTAAGGGTAATTTGTTATCATCGCAGTATTTAAAAATAAGCGCTACTACCCCGCCCTGCGTATCGTTCAGCTCTAATATCTTACTTAACAAAACCGGGCCGAACTCGCTTACGGTTGCTTT
>JAYVUJ010000061.1:0-6769 GCA_043788035.1 Ferruginibacter sp.
CAATCTTTACTGCCGGTAAACGAAGCGAGCATGCAGCAATTGGCCGGCGAACTACTTATACCAAATGAACTCCCCATTTTTATAGATGCAAAAGGCACTGCACAAATATTGGTATTTAGCCAGCACAAATATTACCATCATTTACAAATACATATTTACGAAGCAGCAAGTGGCGTTGGTGGTAAAATAAAAAATCCGCTCAAGCAATTGGATGCCTTGGAACTGGCATGGAAAACCAATGCGGTGGATGAAGTAAAATTTTATACGGGCATTGCAGGCTTTGTACAGCAGCCTAATAAAACAGCTACAACGGCTGATATAAGGGCATTAAAAGCCATTGCAAATAATCCATTAGGCTTGCCGGTATTTTACCACGACCCGGCAGTTGCTGAAAATATTTCTGTTACAAGTTTAGTTGCCGTACAGCTAAGCCAGTTGACGCCTGCGTTAAAATTGCACGTACACCTAAAAGAAGCTTTGTATGAAATTAGCGGGCAGCTGGAAGTAAATGATAAAGTGTATCCGCTGGATGTATTGCCGGTAAAATATGGCTACTTTATATTATCAGCCAATACACTTTATTTAATGGCGGATATGGACCTGGTAAGGGTTACCAGTTTTTTTAAAAAACACCATAACACCATCCTCATCCACCAATCTAAATTTGAGGAGTTTAGAAAAACAATACTGGCAAGGCTGGAAGATAAAATAAGCATTAGCTACGCCTGGATGGTACCAGCTACAAAAGAGCAGCTGGAAGAAAATGGCTTTAGCGATAAGCCGCAACAACTGATCTATTTATCAGATGCCGGACTACATGTAATGATAAGCCCCGTGATGCGCTACGGCGAAGTAGAAGTAAGCGTGCTAAGCAAAAGGCAGCTGTATGCAAGGGACCAAAAAGGCAAACAATTTGTGGTAGACAGGAACGATGCTGAGGAGCTAAATTTTACTACCCTATTATTAAAACAGCATCCCGATTTTGAAGGACAATTGTACCAGGAAGCTTTTTATCTTACCAAAAAACAATTTTTATACGAAGGCTGGTTTTTAGAAGCGTTTGAAGAATGGCGGCAGCAAGGCATTAAAATTTTAGGCTTTAATGAAATTGAAAATAATAAGCTTAATCCTAATAAAGGCAAAGTTTCTGTAAAAGTAAACAGCGGGCTAGATTGGTTCAATACCGATTTAGAAGTGCGTTATGGCAAACAAAAAGCATCCTTAAGGCAATTGCATAAAGCGGTAAAAAATGGCAGCAAGTACGTTACGCTGGATGATGGCACTTTTGGCATGCTGCCAGCAGAATGGGTAACTAAAATGGCTGCTTATTTTGAGGCTGGTGAAATTGTGGAAGACAGCATCCGCACGCCTTTCATTAATTTTAGCAGCGTTACGTCCTTGTATGATAAAGCTATGCTTTCAGCAGATACGCAGGCTATCCTGGACAAGTACAGCCATAAATTATCTACATTTGAAAGCATTGCAGAAGTGGCAGCACCTGCAACATTAAAAACTGAACTAAGGCATTACCAGCAACAAGGCTTACGCTGGCTTAACTTTTTAGATGAGCTTGGTTTCGGCGGCTGCCTTGCAGATGATATGGGGCTTGGCAAAACCATACAAGCCATTGCTTTCATTTTATTGCTGCAAACAAAACGGCAGCACAATACGCATTTAGTCGTTGTGCCAACATCTATCATTTTTAACTGGCAGCAGGAGCTTGAAAAGTTTGCGCCGTCTTTAAAAATACTTACCATCCATGGCAATAACCGGGTAAAAAATAACTTATCGTTTAATGAATTTGATGTGGTGCTTACAAGCTACGGCATGCTGATAAGCAATATCCATTTTATGAAAAGCTTTAGGTTTAATTATATTTTTTTAGATGAATCGCAAGCCATTAAAAACCCTGATTCTCAGCGGTACAAAGCTGCCCGTTTGCTGCAATCTTTTAATAAAATAGTTATGACTGGCACGCCAATAGAAAACAACACGTTCGACCTGTACGGGCAGTTGTCATTTGCTTGTCCGGGCTTGCTGGGCAACAAGCAATACTTTAAAGATATTTACAGCCAGCCGATTGATAAATTTGGCAACAGCAAGCGTGCTTTAGAACTGCAGCAAAAGATAAACCCGTTTATTTTACGCCGCACAAAAAAACAGGTAGCTACCGAATTGCCAGAAAAAACAGAAATGGTAATTTATTGCGAAATGGGCGTTGAGCAGCGCAAAGTATATGATGCCTACGAGAAGGAATTCCGCAATTATTTATTGCACAAGCCGGAGGAAGACTTGCCAAGGGAAAGCATGCATGTGTTGCAGGGGCTTACCAAATTACGGCAGATATGCAACTCGCCTGCCTTGTTAAAAGACCAACCGTTTTATGGCGATGCGGCAGCAAAAATTGAAGTGCTTATTGAACAGATAGAGAGCAAAAGCCCGCAGCATAAAATACTGGTATTCTCACAGTTTACCGGCATGCTCGATTTAATACGCAAAGAGCTTACCGCTAAATACATCCCTCACGAATACCTTACCGGGCAAACAAAAGACAGGGCTGCGGTAGTAGGCTCGTTCCAGGAAAATACAGACATACGGGTATTTTTAATAAGCCTGAAAGCCGGTGGCGTAGGGCTTAACCTTACAGAAGCCGATTACGTTTATATAGTTGACCCATGGTGGAACCCGGCAGTTGAAAACCAGGCAATAGACCGTTGTTACCGTATTGGGCAGCAAAAGTATGTGGTGGCAGTGCGGCTTATTTGCCCTGATACGATTGAAGAAAAGATTATGCTGTTGCAGGCGAGTAAGAAAGAGCTGGTGAATGATTTGATAAAGACAGATGTGGCAGTACTGAAACAACTTTCGAGGCAGGATTTGTTGGGGTTGTTGAGCCCAATTTGATAATGAATATGATGCGTTATGTATTATACAGGAACACGCCGCGGCATGTTCAGGATGGGCCTATGCAAAACAAAAATTTTTGCATGTAGAAAAATCCCAAAAAACACGCCGCGCCGTGATCTACGAGCGGCTATCAATAGCGCTGTAATTAGTACTAGCCCCATACTGCGTGGTAAAAGATCCCTGAAAAACTGATGTAAAAATACAGCCTCCCCGCCCTCCAAAGGAGAGCTCTTAGCGTATTCAAACTTATAACACTTTAACGATTTGGCGGTATCAGTAACCCTCCTTTGCAGGGCAGGGAGGCTATAGCTATGTATTGGCTGGGGCAACAAAAAAACAGCAGCACACCGCAATCACCTTTCGAAGCACAAAAAATCCGCCTCCATTTTAGCGGAGACGGCAGTATTTATTTGTACCAAGACCAACTGCTTTTTAGTTAGTTGATAAGGATGGTTTTTGTGAAAGTACCTTCTGGCAAAATGATGCGCAGGGTATAGATACCTTTGGCGATTGCCCAAACCGGCAAGTTATATACACCGCCATAAGCGTTTACACTATTGGTTTGCTTTAATTTTTGCCCTGCTGAATTTATTAATTGTATGGTGGCAATGTTAGCGGTGCCCCTAATAAATATATTTACAAAATTGCTTGCCGGGTTAGGGTTAACGGCAATTTCAATACCGGTAGCAATTGACAATACAATTGAGCCGTGGATGGGCGATAATATAAAACTACTGTCATTGCTTATTTGTCGCAGCTGGTAATAATAACGCTTATTAGGCTGTACATAATTATCGGTATAAGTGTAATTGGATGGTGTAGCAATAGTGCCGGCGCCATTTACAAAACCTATCTGCTTAAAATTGGTGCTGTCAAGGCTTCTGTACACTGCAAAGCCTTTGTTGTTATTTTCTGATAATGTTGTGAAAGATAACACTATATTTTGCTGAAAGCCTTTTATGGTAAAATCTATTAAAGGCTTAGTTAATGTTGTGTTGGCCGATACCAGCAATATTTGCTGCGCACCTGTAAAAGTGCCGGTGTAAGTGATGTAGCCGGCTACTGAATTTTCTACTACTGTTGGGGTAACTAATTGAGCCGTGGTAGTATCGATAATGCCGTTAGCGAGGCTGATGCCTTGTTTTAATTGCAGCATTTTAAGGGTAAGCTTATTAGCTGCCCAGCCGGCCATTTCATCTTCTGTAAAGTATAAAGTAGCAGTGTAAGGCTTGTTGATGCTTGCTGTATTTGACGTTATGGCGAATACTTTTTGACTGCGTAAGTAGGCGCCACCAACAGTTGACAAAGCTGTAGAACCTAAGCCAGGCTGTGTTATTTGTGCAGCCATACCGGTTAGGTCCGTTCCGGCTGTACTAATATTTGCAATTACTTTATTATTGGTCGTACTGCGGAAAACATTTACGTTGCTGTTTGTCCGTATATCGAAACCATAACTTGTGCTTACCGTAGTTTCAACGGTATATGGGATTCCTTTTATTTGTACATCATCAATTAAAAATGGCGGGTTGTTACCGGTATTATCATCATTTATCCAACGAAAGCCTATACCGAAAGTAGTATCTTTAAAATTAGTTGGTAAAATAATGACGCCGGAATTTATTAAAGTACTATCGCCTTGAAAAATTCGGATGGTGCCGCTTGCATCGATAAGCTCTCCAAACCTTTGGTTGTCGTAGGTGTACATAAGGCTGCCATAATCGTTATTACTGTTTGCATCTTTTAATTCGCCATTACTTTTATAATTGAAATTTAACGTAGTGCTTGTATATCCTTTACTACTAACTAATGGGGTTATTGCCACCGCATCTGAAGCAGATGTATTTGTATATGCCAGCGGCTTTGTAACACTGTTATTAGTGATGTAGAACGCCGGACCGCTAACGCCTGCTCCTCCATTATTGCCTATCCGCCAAATATTTAGGCCAGCAGGGCTTTGAAAAGAACCTGCTAACCAGGCACCAGGCGTATCAAACGTTTCGTTTAATAGGATAACCGGGCTGCTGCCAATCTTTACATTGTCATCATCTTTAATGTAGATTGCCATGCTTTGCCCCGTAGCGCCTGCAGTTACACCAGTACCGCTAATAGTGTAATTTAATAGGAGCGACCTATCGCCATCTACTTCCGCATTATCAAAAATTCGAATTTTTATAGGTTTAAAATTATCGCCTTCGGCAAAAGTAATTGTAAGGGGTGTTAGCAACTGGTAATGAAAATTATTGATGGCAGTACCGGTAGGTAGTAGGGTAACCGTTGCCGCGCCGGTAGCTTTATCTTCTACATTTAAAATAAGGCTAACGTCTTTATACCTTGGGTAGGTGCCAGTCGTGCCTGCTTCTGAAATACTTATGCTACCAGTACAATTTGAAAAAGCAATTTTATTGCTGGGAGCTACCGGCACGCCACCGGCTACTAAATTTGCCAGTGACTGGCGCCTGGGGCTGTTAAGCATTACTGTCTGCATCCTGTCTGCCTGGTTTGCAGTAAAAGTGTTCAATATAATATCGTCGCTGTAATCCATATAATTCTCAAACATTTCGTCGGCCGTACCGCAACTATTTGGTTTGGGGTGAGAAGGCACACCGCTGTTACTGGTAAAATGTATCGGGGTGTCATCACAAAAATCGTTGCCACAATTAGCATCGCCCCAAATATGCCTTAACCCGAAAAAATGACCGGCTTCATGACTGAGTGTTTTGCCTAAACCATAAAAAGCACCGCAATTAAATGGCGCAAAGGCACTGCCAACGGCACCTGTTTGTAAAACAACACCTGCAGTAGAAGCATCTTCGGTACCACCTAAACCAGGAAGGGTAGATGCTGTAGGAAAAGTTGCATACCCTAACAAATCGGATTGGCCATTAGTAAAGCTGGGCACTACCCAAACATTAAAATAATTGTTTGGGTTCCAGATAGAGACTGGCTTTACGGTTGAATCAATATAAGTATTTAACCAGCCACTGGTGAAAGGTTGCCAGCCTTTAACGGTGGCGTTAAGGCGGTCAATACCAGGTTCTACCAGTAGTACGCCCGCCTCATTTTTTTGCGCCAGTACAAACTGGATACCCGTATTGGCAGCCACGGTATAGGGGCTATTTGATTGGTTGGCATAATCTTTATTTAATTGAAGGATTTGTTGCCGTATGGCAGCTGCACTTAAGTTTGGGTAGGTACCTACCGCTTCGCCATTGCTAATAATGTGAAAAACAATAGGGATGGTATAATTTACTGCCGCTACACGCTGTGCTTTGCGGGCTTGGATTTTATGGTTTATCCAGGCTTCAAATTGGGCATCTGTTTCCGCATTAGGATGGGTTTTGCGGTATTGCGCTATATTTTCTACCGTGTAACATCTAATTAAATCCCTACTATTATTTATAGTATTCAACTGCAATGTTTGTGCATAAGCCCCGGCGCTAAATACAAATAAAAATGAAAATGTAACTGCAAATACTAAATAAAGATGTTTCATATTGAATGTGATATTAATGAAAATGAGATAAATTTGGGTACGTTTTAATTAAAGTAAAAATACTAACTATTTATGTACGTCTTTTAAGCATATTGGTTTTCTTTTTAGATAATCCAATTTTATTTAACTGCCAGTATTTTTTAGCTTATGGTAATTACCTGGCCTCTCTGTTTCCGAAAATAATGTTATAAGTAGCTTTAATGGAAAGTAACGCCCGTTACAGACGGCTGTACTTTACATTTGTCATTTCACAGCTTGGTAACCCAATTAAATAAAAGCAACTTTTTCTATAACGCTTAAATAACGCAATGGTTGCTTTGCTGTATATTTTTAATGTGGCTATCTTACAGGCATATTATTTACCACATC
>JAYVUJ010000062.1:0-19651 GCA_043788035.1 Ferruginibacter sp.
TCAGGGCTGCCAACGGAGCCTTCTATGTGGCGTAAAAATATAATCGGGTTAAGGTATTGAAAGTCGAAATGGTTTTTTCTGCCGAAGATGATGCTTTCAAATACGCCAACATTAAACCATTTGGTAACGTTCATGCTTAGGTGGTGCATGGCTGCGTATTTCCTATCCAGCAAAACATCGCCGTGGCTCTTATCAAACTGCGGCATTAGTTCCATAAATAAATTCTGGTAATTGAACTTCCATATTTTGGTATTCAATTTCAAAAAGAGGTTGCTGTTTCCCCAATCACTTAAAAATAAGCTGCGGTAACCATTGCCAATAAAATTTTTATCGTACCCAAATTGTATGTCGATGTATTTTGCGGCCTTAAAAGTAAAGTACCCTCTTGCATCAAAATAATCAACGGCCGTACCTTTAAAATTTTTGTAAAAACCCACGCCAGGTACAGCTTTTGCACCCGCAACATATTGTTGAAAAAATTGTGGTCCACGTTCCTGGTTATCGGTAATAGTGGTTGAAAAGCCAAGCTTGCCAGCTATCATTCCCCTTGCGGTTGCCCCGCGTGTATTTAAAAATATCGCCTGGTCGTACCCTGGCTCAATGGCCTGGTTAATTTGTATGATGGGGTTTACTGCTAAAAAGAAATCTTTTACATTTACTTCCAGCATATTTGGCTTGGTTTTATAAAAACTACCAAGGATAGGCTTTTTGCTTAAAAAACTTTCCTTAGGGCCGGTAACCCATTCGCTGTTGTTCATTAAAAAACTGTGCATGTTGTATTCATCCACTTCGCTCATGTCAAGGTCTGTCCAGCCTTTAAATTTATCAACTCCGGTAGAATCGCTGAAACCCAGGCGGGCACTATCTAAAAACTCAGTTTCCCGCACAATGTATTTGCGGTTAAAAGGCTTTAAAGTACTAAAGTTAAGGTTGGTATTTGTTTGTTGCTTTATCTCTAAGCGGTCAATAAAATGATATCCTTTATCGCCCTGCGATAAAAAAGTAGATTGTGCGGTAGCAGCAAATGGACAAATAAAAACAAGTAGTTTGACAAAGCTTTTGATAATTTGCATGGGGAATTGGTAATTTAACTAAACAATTTTTTAAGATATGCAAAAATACCTGTTTAAGGACATTAAGCTTGTAAATGAAGGAAAAATAGAAGTGCTCGACTTATTGACCAATGGCGAGCGCATTGAAAAGATTGGCAAGCGGCTGAATAATACTAACAACGCCATAGAAATAAATGGCGAAGGAAAATTTTTGTTGCCAGGTGCAATAGACGACCAGGTGCATTTTAGAGAGCCCGGGCTTACGCACAAAGCAGATATATATACAGAAAGCAAAGCCGCAGTGGCAGGTGGTGTTACCAGTTTTATGGAAATGCCCAACACTATACCTAATGCTTTAACCATTAATTTGTTAGAAGATAAGTATGCCATTGCCGCACAAAGATCGCTGGCTAACTACTCTTTTTTTATGGGCGTAAGCAACACCAATGCAGCAGAAGTTTTACAAACCAACAAATTTGCGGAAGATATTTGCGGTATAAAAATTTTTATGGGCGCCAGCACGGGAAACATGCTGGTAGATAATTATGGAACGCTCGAAAAGATTTTTAGGGAAAGCGAATTGCTTATTGCCACGCATTGCGAAGATGAAAAGATAATTAAAGAAAACTACCAGCGCATTAAACTAGAGAAAGGTATTTTATCTGCCGCAGACCATCCGTTAATAAGGGATGATATTGCTTGTTACGAGTCGTCGCTGGCAGCCATACAGATTGCCAAAAAGTATAACACCCGTTTACACGTACTGCACATCAGCACCGAAAAAGAATTGCAATTGTTCGGCAACATGTTCCCCTTAAAAGATAAAAGGATAACCGCCGAAGTGTGCGTGCACCACCTGCATTTTACGGCAGATGATTACAAACGCCTGGGCTATAAAATAAAATGTAACCCCGCCATAAAGGAATCGCACAATAAAGAAGCGCTTTGGAAGGGCTTGCTGGACGATCGTTTGGATGTAATTGCTACTGACCATGCCCCACATTTGTTAAGTGAAAAAGAAGGCGATTACGAACATGCGCATGCCGGGTTGCCATTGGTACAACATCCTTTATTACTGATGCTGCATTATTATAAGGAAGGCAAAATTTCTATAGAAAAGATTGTTGAAAAGATGAGCCATGCCCCGGCAGCATGCTTCCAGATAAAAGACAGGGGTTATATTAGGGAAGGCTATTTTGCAGATTTAGTTTTGGTAGATATGGACCAATCATCTACCGTAACAAAAGAAAATATATTATACAAATGTGGCTGGAGCCCGCTGGAAGGCTTTACGTTTCCGGCAACTATTACGCATACTTTTGTAAATGGGCGCATGGTTTATGGAAACGGTGTATGGGATGAATCTATAAAAGGCAAGCGATTGAAATTTAACCCCCGCATTTGGTAACATGTGGGCAAACAATTACGAAATGGCGTTGTTTAAAATGGGTAAATTTTTTAATTTTTAAAAGCAATAAATACGCGAAATTTTTGCCGTTGCCGCAAGATTGGATAAGCCATTATGGAAATAGATAAAACAACCTATACCGACCTATCTATATTTGATGCGGCGGAAGAATATTCTGTATTCAGTAAACTAAACCTGTGCCGTACCGTAGGCGGGCGAGATAAATTGTACGAAAACTTTATCAACCCGCTCAATAGCATCGAAGCCATCAAAGGCATACAGCAAACGCTGCAGGCCATTTTACAGAACATGCAGCACTGGCCCATGCAAATAAGTAATGGCACAGTACTGATGATTGAAAAATTTTACTACGCGACCATTGACGATATACCGGCAAACCCCACGTCGCTAACCGCTTACAACTATAAATATTTTCATCGCCCAGATTTTTCGCTGGTAACTTATTCTGTTGGGCATGCGTTCGATTTTATTAAAGGCATGCAGTTGCTGATAAAGTATTTTTTAAAAGAAGATGCCCCTGCACCGTTGCATAAATTACTGTTGCAGGCACAGCATGTTATTAACCAAAAGCAATTTATTATTATTGAGCAAAGCACCAAGGCATCCGACCTTACCATTATTCAACAACTGCAGCTGGGAAGATATTTGCGGCACCATTATAAAAGAGATATGCTGCAATTGCTCGACATTTATTTTCAGTTAGATGCCTGGTATGGCATGGCAATGGCGGTAAAGCAATACGGGCTGCAGTTTCCTGAATTTGTACCAGGCGACCAGCCATTATTAAAGGCAACAGGCTTGTATCATTTATTGCTTCATCAACCAACAGGCTACGATATTATGCTAGACCCGGAGTGTAATTTTTTATTTTTGACTGGCGCAAACATGGCGGGCAAAAGCACGTTTATAAAGTCTGTTGGCGCAGCGGTATTTTTAGCTCATTTAGGCATGGGCGTTCCTGCGCAGCAACTGCAGCTAAGCTTATTCAATGGCATACTCAGCAACATAAACGTGGTAGATAACATCAGCAAAGGCGAGAGTTATTTTTTTAATGAAGTGCAACGCATTAAGTCTACTGTAACAAAAATATCCAACGGCAAAAAATGGCTGATACTGATTGACGAACTATTTAAAGGCACCAATGTAGATGATGCAATGAAATGTAGTAGCACCGTTATTGAAGGCCTGCTAAAAATAAAGCAATCGTTGTTCATCCTATCTACCCACCTCTACGAAATTGGCGAAGGGCTTAAAAAGCACCCCAATATCAGCTTTAACTATTTTGAGACTGCCATTAAAAACGACCAGCTATTATTTAGTTACCAGTTAAAAAAAGGCATCAGCAACGACCGCATTGGTTATCTTATCTTAAAAAATGAAGGCGTGGTTGATATGTTGCAAAAGTTATAAAGTAAAGAATCCCTTCGGTTTTTAATGCAATAATCTATTGGTATATACTTTATGATTTTTTTAAGACATCCAAAGCAGCTTTTTTTGCGTAAAGTATTATGTTTACAAGTAGAAAGTTTAACAAACCAATCATCTACTTACATCATATATGGCTTGATTTTTTACCCTCAGCTTATTACCAATCAATTACTACTGCCTGAGATTTATTATTGACTTCAAAAATAAATTATCATGGGTAAGCAAAACAAAGCAGGTGTATTTATAGTATTATTTATCATTGGCTGCTTAGGTATTGCAAAGGCGCAAATAAATTTAAGCAATTGGCAAGTGGGCGTTAATGGCGGTCTTTTTGTTTATCAGGGCGATCTTACGCCTTCCGCATTGGGTTCTTACAAAACGGTAAAGCCAACGCTTAGTGTGTATGTGTCTAGAATTTTAACGCCCTCTTTTTTATTGCGGACCAACCTTGCGGTAGGCCAGTTAAAAGGCGATGAATCAAAGTACAGTAGCCCTGCATACAGGCGCCAGCGCAATTTAAGTTTTACAACGCCGGTAACCGAACTTTCGGAACTGCTTGTATGGAATATGTTTGGCAATAGCAGCAATGAAATTGGCAACAAGTTTTCGCCGTACATATTTGGTGGGGCAGGGTTAAGTTTTTTAAATGTAAAACGAGCCAGCAACCTCAATAAATCATATTTCACTAACGAGCCTACGGTTGCAATTGGGCTGGCTGCAGACATGATGGTAAACCCGCCAAGAGTAATATTGGTAGTGCCGGTGGGCGTAGGTATTGAATATTATTTAACCTCCCACATTGCCCTTACAGCCGAAACAAATTTCAGGTACACACGTACCGATTACATTGATGGCTTTAGCAAGGTTACCAATACTAATAAAAACGATTTTTATCAATCACATACAGTTGGGCTGGTGTACAAATTTGGCAAGAAGGACCAGTTGGGCTGCCCGGTACTAAAATACTAAGAAATTTAATTTGTAAGTATAATCTTAACCCTTTAAGTTAAGGATATATAGTTGTTTTAGCTTGCTTTAATCCTTTCCAAAGGAGAGTATATGACCTTAACTTAACGGGATTCATGCATAAACTTATTTTACAATGGCTACATCGAAAAAGTTATTTCAATGTAGCCATTGTTGTATCCGCTCTATTGGATGGGTTATTCTACCGCCCTATTTAAAAAATCGAGCATGGGCTTCATGGCTTCAAAAGTTTTGGCTATATCTTTTACCAATGACTTGCTTTGTAGTTCCGCATCTGTCAATGGCTTGCTAACAATAAAACTTTTCATTTTAAGGTAATGGATAGCAGGGTTGTTTTCATCATAACCTTTTGGCGGCCTTATTAAAGTATCTATCCCATCAACGCCATCCGGAAAATATTTTTTAAAAGTTTTGTTGTCGAGCAACGTTTTCCATTCAGTAAAACCATAATCGAGCTCTTGCCTTATTTTAGCTAACTGTGCCGGCTGCGGTAAATAAAAGCCGCCACCAGCAAAGCTTTTGCCTGGTTGAAAATGAAAGTAATAACCGGCAACATCCGCCTTTTTGCCCCCACGGCTAAAAGATGCACCCATGTTATTTTTGTACGGGCTTTTATTTTTGCTAAACCGTACATCGCGGTTAATGCGAAAGGTGCAATCTTTAACTTGCAGCGTGCCTATCGGTTCATCAAATGCAGCAATAGCAGGGATAAGGCTGCTTACTAATTTTTCCAGGCCTGCTTTAGTGGCCTCGTATCTACTACGGTTTTCATCAAACCAGGGCTTGTTATTATTATTTTCCAGCTCTTTTAAAAAATGTATAGACGAAGCTTGTAGCATATGTTTATTTTATTTTAGCAAATTTATACCAATAAAAAAGGAACCTACGGTAGGTTCCCATTATGTTTTATTAATAAAAAGTTATTTTACCCGGCTCCAATTCTCACCGCTTTTTATCCGGTATAAGGTCATTTCGCTAACGCCATATTTTGCGGCCAATAATTTATAAGTCAGTTTACGTTTAGGGTTATTGATGGCAGTTTTTATAGCCTTAACTTTTGCAGCGTTTAATTTTACCCCTTCTTTTTTATTAGCCTGCAACTCTTTATAAGCAATTTTTAGGGGACTTTTTTGTTGATGGCTGCTTACTTCTTCTTTATTTGCCCACTTAAGATTTTTTGCACTGTTATCTTCTTTTTTATGGTTTAAATGAATTACGAAAATATGCTTTGCTGAAGGCTTTTTGCAAAAAAGCTTTGCTATCTCCCGGTGAAAATAAATTGTACCATTCCCATTTTCTACATGCAAATTCAACGACCGGTAACCTGAGGTTAAGGAACCTTTTAAAAGCTTGCCTTCTTCATTAACATCATCAAAATAACTTGCAACACGCCCATGTGTAGAAACAGCATACTTTTTACGTAACAGGTGGTGGCCGGTAAATTGCAATTGGTGCCAGGTTTCGCCGGGTATTTTTTTAATCATACAGCTTGGTTTTAAGGTTTATTTTTTGCGTTGGTAAGCAATAAAACCCTTTAACTACAAGCCTGTATAATCGTTAAAATTATATTATCAAGCTGGCAGCATTTTTATAAAATCGTCTTCGGTTATAATCCTGATGGCCTGTATTTTTTTTGCCTTCTCTAATTTGCTGCCTGCATCATCTCCTACAATAAGGTAATTTAACTTACTGCTTACGCCACTAACAATTTTACCACCATTTTTCTCCACTCTTTCTTCTGCATCGCTTCTTTTTAATTGAGATAAGGTGCCGGTAAATAAAAAAGTTTGCCCTGCCAACGAATCATTTTCTGCAACTTGCTTTTTTTGGTTTTTTAACGAGATGCCTAGCCGCTCTAACTCCTCCAGCATGTGTAGGTTCTCAGCATCGTGAAAAAACCTATAAATACTTCCTGCTACTTTTATGCCAACATCTTCTGCCTCTTGTAATTGTTGTTCTGTATAATCGCTAAATTGTAACAAATGGTCTACTACATTGGCAAGCGTCTTAGCCGTATTTTCGCCCACATAGCGAATGCCCAGCCCATAAATTAAACGGTGCAATGGCTGCGTTTTAGAACTTGTTATAGCAGCTTTTAAATTATCCAGCGATTTTTTGCCAAAGCCATCCAGCTTACCAATAGCATCATAATCCAACTGGTAAATACCGGGTATATCTTGTAATAATTTTAGCTCAAAAAATTTACGCACATTAGCGTCGCCAAAACTTTTTATGTCCATTGCATCTTTACTAACAAAATGTATAATGCGCTCCACCACCTGCGCCGCACAATTAATATTTATACAACGCCAAACGGCTTCTCCTTCAGGCTTAAATAACAGGTCGCCACACACAGGGCAGTGCGTAGGAAAATAAATCGGTTCCTCCGTGCCATCCCTTAATTCTTCAAAAGATTTTACTATTTGCGGTATCACATCACCGCTTCTTTCTATTAATATCGTATCGCCCAGCATCAGGTTTTTTTCTTTAATATACTCCTCATTATGTATGGATATACTGGTAACCGTAACACCGCTAACCTGCACTGCTGCTATCTTTGCTACAGGTGTTACAGCACCCGTCCTGCCTACCTGAAAGCTTACGCCCAATAATTTGCTGGTAGCCTGCCTAGCCTTAAATTTAAAAGCAATAGCCCACCGCGGATGGTGGGATGTCATGCCCAAACGTTCTTGCAGCTGCAAGTCGTTCACCTTTACCACCATGCCATCAATTTCGTAAGGCAAGCTATCCCGCTGGCTTTCAAAAGTCGCTATATGCGCAATCACTTTATTAATACCTCTTACCACCAGCATCTCTTTTTTAGGGCTCCTAAAACCAAGGTCCCACAACATTTCCAGCATACCGGAGTGTGTGGTGGGCTGGCGGTTATCGGTGCCGGTGATGTAACTTATATGGTATAAAAATGCTTCCAGGTTCCTTTTTCCTACTGCGGCACTATCTTTCATGCGCAACGACCCCGCTGCTGCATTACGTGGGTTGGCAAACGGAGGTATGCCTTCTTCTAACAGCTTATCGTTGTATTTTTTAAAGTTGCTTTTATTTATTAACACTTCACCACGTATCTCTATTTGTTCAATGCCATAATTGCTAAATTTAGCCGTTAGCGGCACGCTCCTTATTTGCCTTGTGTTCTGCGTAATATCATCGCCAACAACACCATCACCACGGGTAGCGCTCCTAAAAAGCTGGTCGTTATCATAAATCACCGAAACGCTGGCGCCATCAAATTTTGGCTCAACGCAATAGTCAATTTCGGGCAGCCCGCTTAATTCTTTCGCCTTCCTGTCCCAATCTAAAAGATCTTCTTCATTGTACGAGTTTGCCAGTGAAAGCATTGGCACAAGGTGCTGCACTTTGGGGAAATTACTTATCAATCCCTTGCCAACTCTTTGCGTTGGCGAATCTGCTGTAATAATAGCCGGGCTTTCTTTTTCAAAAGCTTCCAGCAATTTATACAGGCTGTCATATTCGGTATCGCCAATCAACGGATCGGTCTGCACGTAATACCGGTATTCATGAAACCGAAGAACATCCCTAAGCGTTTCTATATTTTCATGGCTGTAAGTATTATTGCCTTTAGCGGAAGTTACCGACAACCATTCAATGGTTTGCTGCTGTAATTTTTGTGCTTGTTGTTTATCGTACATATAATTTTTTCTGCGGTAAAATTAAATAATCCCAAGAGTAATCCTGATGTATAAAATAATAAAAAGCAGTATAATTTTTTTGGGGGTTTTAAGCCGCTGTGCAAAAAATAAATACAATTTTTGCCCCGGCTAATACAGTAGCTATGTGGTGCTTCATAGGCGTCTCACTTTTGTACATCGGTTTTTCAGGCATCTTTTACCACTCCATGTGGGGCTTGTACAAAAGGCGGGCTTTTTATAAAATATTCCCTCTAACCCTTGCTTCTGCTTCTCCCTTACCAAAAAAAATATTTTTTTGCCGCTTTCAATAATGTGTGTAATTTACACATTAAATTATTGCCACATGAGAAAGGTCTTTCTTTCAATCAGTACTATATTTATATGCTCTGCCGCTAGTGCACAACTATTGTCCTGGATCCCACAATTTCCTTCGGATGTTTCAAGCATTACCATTACCGTAGATGCCACACTAGGCAACCAGGGTTTACTGGGTGTTACAACTCCCGTATACCTTCATTTGGGTTTGATTACAAGCGCAAGTAAAGATTCAAAAAATTGGCAATACACATCAACTACCTGGGGCACAACTACGGCGCCCATGGCAACTTCCTTGGGTAACAATAAATGGTCTTTTACAATAACAAACCCCCGTACCTATTTTAATGCTGCAAATGGAGGTGTGCCTGCCGGAGAAAAAATTTTAAGTATTGCCATGCTTTTTCGCAATGCTGATGGTAGCAAAGTGCAGCGAAACTTTCATGATTCAGATTTGTATGTGCCCATTTACCCTGCGGCTTCCAACCATATTCAAATAATTAATCCTAAAATTATACCTTATTATACTGTTGAGCACGAGCCTGTAGTTGCCACTATAAATCAAACAATAGCTACTACAGCTGTGGCTTCCAGCAAATTGGGCACCCTAAATATGTATTTTAACGGTACAAAAGTTGCTGGTCCGCTAACTGCAAAAGATACCATTACTGCTAATCCGGTTATTACTGTTGCAGGCAATCAGGTACTGGTGTCGGAATTAGTTATTGCCGGTGTTAGTTATTACGACTCGGTTAAATTTTATGTTGCCCCTTCTTCTCTGATTGCTCCCTTACCCGCAGGTGTTGCAGAAGGTATAAATTACGGAACAGATTGTACATCGGCAACTCTTGTTCTGTTTGCGCCTAATAAAAGTTCGGCTGTGGTGATTGGAGATTTTGCGGGAAGTAACTGGGTTGCGCAATCCCAATTTCAAATGAATAAAACGCCCGATGGTAATTACTATTGGTTAACCATTACCGGGCTTACTTCGGGTACAGAATACGCCTATCAATATTTGGTGGATAATGCCATTTATATTGCAGACCCTTATGCGGAAAAAATATTAGATCCTTATAATGATTCTTCAATACCTGCGGCTACTTATCCTAATTTAATGCCTTACCCTACCAATGCAAATGTTACCGCAGGTAAAAATGGTATTGTTAGTGTGCTGCAACCCTGTGCAAACGCCTATACCTGGAAAACGACCAATTATGTACGTCCTGAAAAGCGTAACCTGGTAACCTACGAACTGCTGGTACGTGATTTTGGTGCTGCCCGCAATTACCAGATGCTGATTGATAGTATTGGCTACTTTAAAAGCCTCGGAATTAATGCCATTGAACTAATGCCGGTAAACGAATTTACCGGAAACGATAGCTGGGGCTACAACCCAACTTTTTATTGTGCGCTGGATAAAGCTTACGGAACCAAAAATAAATACAAAGAATTTATAGATACCTGCCACCAAAACGGCATAGCAGTTATAATGGATGTGGTGTACAATCAAATGGATGCCTACAGTAACCCCGAAGGGAAATTGTATTGGGATGCTGCTGCAAATGCTCCCGCAGCAAACAGCCCCTGGTTTAACCAAATTGCGCCCCACCCTTACAGTGTTTTTAACGATTTAAACCATACATCTGCCGCAACACAATATTTGGTTGAAAGGTCGATGGATTATTGGTTATCTGAATTTAAAATCGATGGCTTCAGGCTAGACCTTGCTAAAGGATTTACCCAAACACAAAGTGATGGCAGCACAGTTGAAAATTATGATGCAAGCCGTGTGGCAAACCTTAACCGCTATTACGATCATGTAATTGCAAAATATCCTGACACGTATATGATCCTTGAATTTTTAGGGACTCAACGTGCTGAGGAGCAAGCTTATGCTACAAAGGGATTTTTACTTTGGGGTAACAACAATCCTGCCTATAACCAGGCTACAATGGGTTATGCAGACAATTCTAATTTTAGTAAAATAGTTTACAGCGATCCGCAGCAAGCCTTTACCACACCTGCTGAAATGGGTTATATGGAAAGCCATGACGAGGAAAGATTAATGTATAAAAATACGCAGTACGGCAATGCTGCCGGAACATACAGTGTAAAAAGTTTGCCAACAGCTTTGCAAAAAGAAGCGGCAGTAGCAGCAGTTTTCTTTACGGTACCGGGTCCAAAGTTACTGTGGCAGTTTGGCGAAAGAGGTTATGATATCAGCATCAATGATGGTGGAAGAACGGGGGCTAAACCTCCGCATTGGGAATATATGGCAGATGTAAATCGCCTCGCTCTGTACAATGTATATGCGAAGCTTATTAAATTAAAACTTGCAAATCCTTCTATATTTAATAACTCAAAGTTTAGTTATGATTTTAACGATAACGGCGGTTTGGTAAAGCGTTTTCAAATTGCAGATTCTATCGCCGGAGGCATAAACGTAAACGTAGTTGCTAATATGGATGTAACTGCACAAACAAGGACTGTAAATTTTCAAACCGCGGGAGGCTGGTATAATTTTGTTGCAAACGGCGCCGGCACAGGTTTAAACGGAACAAAAGATAGTTTTAATATTAGTGCTGCAACCCAAAGTATTACACTGCAACCCGGTGAATACCATGTGTACATTAGCTTAACAGGATGTAATGCTGTTACACCTGCAGCAGGATTGAATGTCGTCAATATAACTACCAATACTGCCACTTTAAACTGGACCAATCTAAATGGTTTATTTTATACCGTAGACTATAAACAAACTGGCACATCTGTTTGGATGAATGCAGTTAACAATAGTACTGCCGGAACTGCATCGGTTTCTAATTTAATGGCAGGTACAAATTACGATTGGAGGGTAAGTTCAAATTGTACTGCAACACCTTCAACCAATTACGTTACATCTACTTTTACAACGGGTTTTAATATTCCTGCAATTGGAAATTTAAAAGATGGATATGGAATAAAATTAAGTCCTAACCCTGTTGTTGGGCAGGTAGTAATTGATTATTTTATCCGGGGAACTGGTATAGTAAATTTGACCTTGGTAAACCCCTTAGGGCAGCGGCTTAAAATTCTTTTTAGCGCCATGCAAACTCCTGGTCAGTACCAGTTGGTGTTGCCAAACCAATTAAATGATTTAACCAATGGAAATTATTTTATCTGGCTGGAGCAAAACGGAAAAGGCAATGCGGTACATTTTATAAAAAATAAACAATAGCATATTTTTGATCCTGTAGATAATTTATACTTGATTTATAATCATTCGTATAACAATAACAAAAATAGAAAGTTTCATTTTTAAACATCATTCCATGCTGGCAGATGAAAAGTTGGTCCTATCAAAAACTGCAAAAACGCTGCAGGCTATACAATCGGAGGTAGAAAATATCAATAGGATTGCCTTATCGGTGGATTGCGTAATTTTTGGCTTTGATGAAAATACACTTAAGGTTTTATTGATAAGAAGTGACTTAAAAAAGTATGCCGGTAAATGGTCTTTGCTTGGAGACCTTGTTTTTCCAAAAGAAGACCTTGATGCCGCAGCATACCGCATTTTAAAGCAACGCACGGGGCTTGGCGATGTTTATCTGGAACAGGTTCATACTTTTGGTACCGTTAACCGCCATCCCGCTGGCCGGGTGGTTACGGTAACTTATTGCTCCCTTATAAATGTTCAGCACCATAAATTAAACATACTTGATAACGAATTGCATTGGCATGATGTGAAGAATGTAACCGACCTGGCATTTGACCACCAGCAAATATTTGACAACTGTTTTAAAAAACTTCAAAAAAGAGTGCAAGAGCATCCGTTGGGATTTAATTTACTGCAAAAAAAATTCTCTCTGCGAGACCTTCAAAACTTGTATGAAGCAATATTAAATATTAAGCTTGACAGGCGGAATTTTAGAAAAAAATTCTTTTCTATGGACCTATTGGTTGATTTAAACGAAATGGAACAAGACGTACCTCATCGTCCCGGAAAATTGTACAAGTTCAATTACGAAAAGTATGAAAATAGAGTGAAGAAATGGGGAGGGATTGATTTTTAGTATTTACAAATGAAACGGATATTTTTAATTTCCCCACTGGCCCTAAAATAAATCCAATTATCAACCTGCATAGTTGCGTCAAAAAGATAGCAGCTAATCTTTCTGGCCAACATTTATTTTTTTAAGCATTGCACATATTGTTAAATATACAATAGTAAATTATTTGTATACCTGGTGCAAGAAGATGTAGTTAAAATTGGCAAATTAAAAAGCAAGTTAATATTTAACATTTATTTGTTAATTTAAAAAACACCAGTATATTGTGTACAAATTACACATTCTAAAGTGTATATTTTACACATTTCATAAAAACAAACTTTACTAACGATAATGGCTGTTTTATGGAATGCTAAAAGAAAATGATTGCGTATGATTATTTGCCAACCTTCTCAGGGTTTGGCTGCAGCATACATTTTCTGTACAGCATTTCATTTGCCCATTTAAAAAACGCAAACAAATGCATATGAGAAAAAGTATGAAAAAAATCCTCCAATTTTTTTCAGGAACAGTTGCGGTGATGTTGCTATCAGTAGCAGCCATTGGTCAAACTGTTATGTCCGGAAAAGTAAGCGACTCCAAAGATGGTAGCCCGGTATCAGGGGTTACAGTAACCGCAAAAGGTACAAAGGTATCTACACAAACAAGTAACGATGGTACTTACAAAATTACTGCGCCTGTAGGTGCAACAATTTTAGTATTTACCTCTGTTGGTTTTGCCCGTCAGGAGCAAACTATTAAGGGAGCAAGTGTAGATGTTAGTTTTGTTAGCAGTAGCCAACAATTAAACGATGTTGTAGTTGTAGGTTATGGCTCAGTAAAGAAAAAAGACCTCACCGGATCTGTTTCTACCGTTTCTACAAAAGATTTTAATAAAGGTTCCTTCGCATCTCCCGAGCAATTAATTGCCGGTAAAGCTGCAGGTGTTTCTGTTATTTCAAATGGTGGTGGTCCGGGTGCAGGTAGTTCTATCCGCATCAGAGGTGGAGCTTCTTTAAACGCAAGTAACAATCCATTGATTGTTATTGATGGCGTACCTGTAGATGTAGATGGTGGTGTAAAAGGTGCACCAAGTTTTTTATCTACTATCAATCCAAACGATATTGAATCTTTCAATATTTTAAAAGATGCATCATCAACAGCTATTTACGGTTCAAGGGCTTCTAACGGGGTAATATTAATTACTACTAAAAAAGGTAGAAAAGGAAAGCCTGTTTTTAATTTCAGCACCCTTGCTTCTGCTTCTAAATTAGTAAAAAAAGCAGCGGTTTTAACAGCCGATCAATTAAGGGCTCTTACTACCTCTAACCCTGACGGAAAGGCATTTATACCTTTTTTAGGTACTGCAAATACAGACTGGCAAGACCAGATTTACAGAAATGCTTTTGGTACCGATAATAATTTTAGTGTTAGTGGTGCATTGGGCAATATGCCATACCGGGCTTCTGTTGGTTTTTATGCACAGGATGGTATTCAAAAAGACAATAGCCTTAAAAGAACTGCAGCATCTTTAAACCTAAGCCCTCATTTTCTAAATGATCATTTAAGGGTAGATATCAATCTTAAAGGCTCCAACTCAAACAGCGATTATGCACCCGATGGTTTAGTAAGTAATGCTGTAAGCTTTAACCCTACGCAACCTGTTTATAGTGGTAATAGTCGCTATGGTGGTTATTATCAGTATTTGCAAGACAATACTTTTACCGGTTTAAGAAATGGCGCTCCCAATAACCCGGTTGGACTGTTAAATCAAAATAGCCACACTGCAGTTTCACAACGCAGTATCGGCAATGCATTGATAGATTATAAGTTTCATTTTTTACCTGATTTACATGCCACCTTAAATGTTGGTTATGATATTTCAAAGGGAACAGAAAATTATTACTCATCTGATAGTGCTGTTAATAGTTACAAATTTTCAGGAAGTGTTAGTCCGATAGATGGCAAATTTCATGGTGGTAACTTAAGTAAAGGGCACGAAACAAGTACCAATAAATTATTGGAGTTTTACCTTACTTATGGTAAAGACCTTAAAGCCATTAATAGCCGCATTGATGTAGTTGGTGGGTATGCTTTTCAAAATTTTGTAAAAACCATTTATAATTACAGGGGTTATTATTTAGATGGAACACCTACAGGAACAGGTGCCCAGCCTGCCTTTCCGTACGATAAACCGGAAAATACCTTGTTGTCTTATTACGGTCGTTTAAATTATGCTTACAAAGGGCGTTATTTATTAACCGGTACAATCCGTACAGATGCTTCTTCAAGGTTTCCTACCAATAACAGGTATGGCGTATTTCCTTCCGGTGCCATCGCCTGGAAGGTTAAAGAAGAATCTTTCCTGAAAAACGCTACAGTTTTATCAGATCTTAAAGTACGTGTTGCCTATGGCATCACAGGCCAGCAGGATGGATTATCAAATTACTCTTCTGTAATTAATTATTATGTTACAGATGTTAGTTCTCAATATCAGTTTGGCAATAGCTTTTACAGAGGTTATACTTTAGGCGGTTACAATACCAATATTAAATGGGAACAAACAGCTACTTCAAATGCCGGACTTGATTTTGGTTTTTTAAATAACCGCATCACCGGTAGTGTAGATGTTTACTTAAAGAAGACAACGGATTTGTTAAATCAGGTAGATATTCCCGGTGGTACAAACCCTGCTAATAAATTAGTTAGCAATGTAGGCAGTATGGAGAACAAGGGTATCGAATTAAATATCAATACCCAGGTAATCCGTAAAACAGATATGACCCTTGATTTTGGTTTTAACGTTGCTTACAACAAAAATAAAATTACTAAATTAACCTTCGTGTCAGACCCTACAAACCCGGGTAACAAATACAATGCTGGTGCAAGTTTACCAGGTACAGGTGCAACACTAAATATAAATTCTGTTAATCAGCTTCGCGGTGCGTTTTATGTGTATCAGCAAGTTTATGATGCAGCGGGCAAACCTATTGAAGACATGTTTGTTGATAGAAACCGGGATGGTGTAATTAATGATAAAGATTTGTATCAATATAAAAATGCCGACCCTGTAGTGTTTATGGGTTTCAATAGTAATTTTACTTACAAAAAATGGAATGCGGGTTTTGTAATGAGGGCAAGTATAGGAAATTATATATACAATAATGGCGACGCTAACAATGGCAGGACCAGTTCTATTTTTACCAATAACAATACCGTTTTAAGAAATGGTACTCCAAACGTTTTGTACACCAATTTTAAGGGGACAAGCGATAAGTATTTCTTGTCTGATTATTATGTCCAGAATGCTTCTTTCTTAAAAATGGATATCATTAACGTCGGCTATGCTTTAGGCAAAGTATTTAATGGTAAAGCAAACCTTCGTGTTAATGCCAACTTGCAAAATGTATTCACCATTACAAAATATACAGGTATCGACCCTGAAATTAACAGTGGTGTGGACAATAATTTTTATGCCAGGCCTCGAATTTTATCTTTAGGATTTAACCTTGGGTTTTAATAAATAATAAATTTCAAAAAAATATTTTTATGATAAAAGAGAACATGAAAAATAAGCTACTGCTAATGGGAGTTGTAACGATTGGTTTAGCTTCCTGCACAAAAAAACTGGATCTTGTACCAACTAATGGCACTAATAGTACCAATTTATTTACAAGCACCTCTGCCTATAAACAAGTACTGGCTAAGGTTTACGGTAGTTTTGCAACAACAGGTAGTAATGGTGCAGGTAGTGGCGATATTCAAGGTATTGATGCAGGAACTTCTGATTTTTTAAGGTTGTATTGGAAGGCAGAAGAATTGCCGACCGACGAAGCTGTGATTCAATGGGGGGATATCGGAATCCAGGATTTTCACAATATGGTGTGGACACCCAATAACCCTTTTATCACCGGTTTATATTATAGGAGCTTGTACCAAATTACCCTTGCCAACGATTTTATCAGGCAATCAAGCGATGCAAATCTTGCTTCAAGAAATATTACCAGCAAAAGTGCTGACAGTGTAAAACTATTCAGGACAGAAGCACGTTTTTTACGAGCTTACCAATATGCGGTAATGTTGGATGTTTTTGCAAAGCCACCATTTGTTGATGAAACTCCCTTAGCGCAAGGTTCATATCCAAAACAAAAAAGTCGTGCTGAATTATTTGCATGGATCGAAACTGAATTAAAAGCCATCGAACCCAATTTAGCTGCTGCAAGAACTAACGAATATGGCCGTGCTGATAAAGCTGCTGCCTGGTCGCTTTTGGCAAGGCTTTATTTAAATGCAAAAGTGTATACTGGTACCGATAGAAGCACTGATGCTATCACTTACAGTTCAAAAGTTATTGGTGCAGGTTATTCTTTAATAAATAAGTACAGCGAGTTAATGTTGGCTGATAATAATTTAAATACCAGCGAGTTTATATTTACCATCAATTATGATGGCAACTATACACAAAACTATGGGGGTACTACATTTTTAACGCATGCACCAATTGGCGGCACAGCAAAAGCAAGCGATTATGGTGTTGATAATAGCTGGTCGGGTTTACGTACCACAAAAGCTCTGGTGAATAAATTTCCCGGTGTAGGTGCTCCTGATTTACGTGCGCAATTTTATACTGACGGTCAAAATTTAGAGATAGGTTCGCAAACAGTATTTACAGATGGTTACATGATTAAAAAATATGTAAATAAAACAAAAGGCGGAGCCAACGGATCAAACCAAACATTTGTTGATATTGATTTTCCCGTGTTCAGGTTAGCTGAAATGTACATGATATATGCAGAAGCAGTTTTAAGAGGTGGTACTGGTGGCGATAATACAACAGCACTTAATTATGTAAATATTATTCGTACAAGAGCTTACGGAAATGCAACTGGCAACTGGGCTGCAGCCGACCTTACCTTAAATAGTATTTTAGATGAGAGAGCAAGAGAATTTTATTGGGAAGGCTTTCGCCGTACTGATTTAGTTAGGTATGGTTTATTTACAAACGCAACTTATTTGTGGCCATTTAAAGGAGGCATTTCGGGCGGAACTGCTGTAGATGATTTTAGGAATATTTATCCTCTGCCATCTGCGGATATTACTGCCAACCCAAGTTTGCAACAAAATCCTGGTTATTAATCTTTATAAAATAAATAATTATGAAAAAAATATTATTCCTTCTGTTATCAGCTTTTATGCTGGTAACAGTATTATGGTCTTGTAAAAAAGACGAACAACAAGTTGTTTTCGAAAATGGAACGGCTCCTGTATTGTCTTCATCAACACCTGCAACAATTCCACTTAGTTTCAACGGCGCATCTAACCAGGCAATAAATTTAGCCTGGACAAATCCTAACTATCAATTCAATACCGGCTTAAGTTCTTACGATGTCTCTTATCAAATTGAAGTTGATACTACCGGAGCAAATTTTACTAATCCAAACAAAAAAGTAATTGCAATTAGTAAAGATTTAAATTTGACAATAACGCAAATTGCTTTTAACGACTTGCTTTTAAATCAACTGCAACTAGCCCCTTCTGTATCTCATAATATAGAAATTAGGGTTAAATCTTTTTTAATCAACAGTACAGGCATTCAATATTCAAACGTGTTGAAATTCACTGCCACTCCATATTCATTGCCTCCCAAAATTACGCCACCTGCTTCCGGCACCTTATTTATTACAGGTAATGCCGTGCCAAGTGGCTGGGTAAATAATCCACCCGCTGCACAACAATTTACCATGGTTTCACCTACGCATTTTATTTTAAATAGTGTGGCAATTACAGGTGGAAATTCTTACACTTTCCTATCCAACTTTAATTCATGGGATTATAAATATAGCATCGCTGTAAAGAATGATCCTACTACAGTAAATGGTGGAGATTTTCAATGGCAGGGTAATGATATCCTTGCTCCGTCGGTTTCTGGCAACTATAAAATTGATGTAGATTTTCAACGTGGAAAATTTACACTTACAAAATTATAAATTACCGCTTGCCTGTATAATTTTTTTACACGCAGTTTTTAGTTTATAAATCCAATTGTATAAAAATAAAAAAAACTATATGAAGTATTTTTCAAAAATATTATTTTTCATTGCTGTAACGGGTGCTTTTTTTACAGCCTGTAAAAAGGATACACTACCATTTTATACCCATGGTTCAGCCACGGTATTAAGCGCATCAACAAATGTAGTTGCTCCTTTAACGGCAGATTCCAATAAAAATGTAATTACTTTTTTATGGACCAAACCTAATTATGCTACCGATTCGTCTACCATAAAATACATGGTACAAATTGATTCTTCGGGCAGAAATTTTTCTAAGGCCGTATCCAAAACTATCATCGGTTCACGCACTACAAATTTTACTGCAAAAGAATTAAACGCCATCGTTTTGTCGATGGGGTTTAAGTTTAATGTTGCTTACGATGTTGATGTACGCCTGGTTTCATCTTACGCTAATAACAACGATCAGTTTCAATCCAATACGGTTAAAATAAAAGTAACGCCTTATGTAACACCTCCAAAGGTAATGCCGCCTGCAAGTAACATGTTGTTTATGGTTGGGGATGCAACCGCCGGTGGATGGGGTAATCCTGTACCTGTAGCAGCGCAACAATTTATGCAGATTGATTCTGTTACCTACCAGGGCACCTTCTTTTTAAATGGCGGGAAAAGTTATTTATTGTTACCTGTAAATGGTAAATGGGATAATAAATATAGTATTGCAGATGCATCTGTA
>JAYVUJ010000063.1:0-8076 GCA_043788035.1 Ferruginibacter sp.
CTTTGGCATCCTTATCAGTTTAACTGAAATGCGTTTCTCGTACCACCCAATGGCTTCGGCTTCTTCGGTTAATGAAGCACACATACGTGCAAATGTGCAGGCCTATTTACTTAATTCTTCGGGCGGTTCGTGATACTGATCAAATCCCATAATAGTTTTTTATCTGTTGAAGGTTAAATATCAAATAAAAAATTAGTATAATTGATGTGCCATAATTATTGTCTGGTGAAGCCTACTTACCATGAAAAAAATTTATTGAATTTGTGAAATTTCAGGGCTTATAAATTTAAATGCTCTTATACCATTTTTGGAGTACGAGAAAGTTATATCTACAGCCAAAATGGTTTTCCTTGTTGAGGGAAAATAAGGTTTAGCCTCAGGTTATTAGCGAGCTTTAATTGTTTTTTAAGCTGGATAATATGGGCTGTTGGCGGCTTAACATGGGTAATTATTATAGGTATTTTTTTTATAGCATCTTTGCCCGTTAAATCGCTCAGGGCTTGCATTTCCTTCATAAATAATTTCGGTGTAAGGTGCCCAAATAATTTATTTTCAGGCTGTTCATCAGGGAACGATACTTCAATAAAAATCCCTTTTAGTTTATGGTTCTTTACTAATGGAACAATTGCCTGCCAAAGCAAAAAAAGCTTATTGCTTTTTTCTATGCTGTCAGCGCCCGTATCGCCCAGATACAACACATAATTATCTTTACGGTGCAATAAAAAGGCACTGCTTTCGTAAGGGTTAGCATGGCTTAACTCAAAAGCGGTTACTTGCAGGGGAGTGTTATTAACCGGGGTTTCCTCACCAGCTTTCAATGTTTGGAAATGGTATTTTTTTAAGTGGAAACTTTTTCCCTCATCACCAAAATTTGCCCATGCATCGCCATTAAAATAATTATCTTCCAGTATTTTCATACAAGAAGGTAAAGCATATACAGTCTTATTACTATCCTCCGGAGAAACAATTATTAAGCCGGCAACATGATCTAAATGGGCATGAGAAATGAAATAGCCTTTGATATAATTTTTTAGCACTTCATCTGTAGTAGCTTTAAAAGCCTTGCTGGCAACAGCTTCTTCAATGCCGGTATGTACAGTGCCTGCATCTAAACAAACATAATCATTTGTTCCGGCAGGTGCAACCATGTAGCAGGAAAGGTTGCTTTCGTCAATGCCACCCTTAACGCCCAGTGGCACCACACGGAAAGCTGCATTTTTTTGGGCTGTTAAGTTTACGGAGGCAAAAACAACAAGGTAGAGCAGAAGTTTTTTCATGCTGTAAAAATACGGCCTTGCATATAAATCGATGGCACATTGTTCCATCCCGTTAAGTTAAGGATTTAAATGTTTGTCTTTACCTCACCCTAACGCTCTTTAAAGCAGCAGAAAGGCATAAACTTAAAGGCATTGGTATATTATTCATTAAAAAAAACTTTCTTTGAAGCTAATCAAAAGGAAGTTACGCAATACTATGGCTTTACAAAAGCTCAGTTATAAAAAAAAGCTACAACAGCATTGTATTGCTATCATTAAGGATCGCATTGCGGCTATTGTACAATCAATGGAAAGTGCGCAGGCTGCGGCCAACAGCGAAGAAAAAAGCAGTGCCGGCGATAAGTATGAAACCAGCCGTGCTATGAGCCACCTGGAAAAAGATATGCAAGGCAGGCAACTGGCGGCTAACCAAAATGAACTTGCTGCGTTTATGTCAATCGATTGTAAAAACCTTTTTGCAAAAGTTGTAGCTGGCAGTATTGTTAATGCCGGCGGGCTAACTTTTTTTATCGCCGCAGGCTTAGGCAAAATAAATTTTGAAGGCAGTATTGTTTACCTGATATCACCTAATGCGCCAGTAGCAAAATCTTTATTGGGCAAAGTAAAAGGCGATAAGCTAAATTTTAATAATAAAGAAATAACAATTACAGAGGTGTTCTAATAAAGGCTTTATTATTACCATTTCAATTGAGCTATAAATTGTAATTTTACACAAATAATTAAACACTATAAAATGAGCGACGTAAAATTAACAACAGGCGAGATACACACTGCGAAAGGAGTGCTAAAATTTGAATTATATGATGATGATGCACCTATTGCAGCAGCCAATTTCAAAAAATTAGTTAGTGAAGGTTTTTATGATGGGCTTACCTTTCACAGAGTGATACCGAATTTTATGATACAAGGCGGAGACCCAGCTGGCACAGGGGCTGGAGGGCCAGGCTATACTATAAAATGCGAACTAAATGGCGTTAAGCAAATACATGACAGGGGCGTAATGTCCATGGCACATCGCGGCAGGGATACCGGTGGTTCTCAATTTTTCATTTGCCATAACCGCCAAGGCACTCAGCACCTTGATGGCGTACATACAGCTTTTGGAAAAATTACTGAAGGCATCGATTTGATAGACGATATCCGTGGTGGAGATGTAATGCAAAAAGTGATAATAACTTAAAGGTTTTTAGTTTTTTGTTGGTGCGAGTGCGGGTATTCGTTGTCCGTTATCAATTATCCATTAACCGATGGCTTGATGATATTATCGATCATCCCATTAAAAATAAAGTAATGAAAAGGCAATACACAATACCAGTAAAGCCTGCCCCATAAGCCTTTTGGCCTAAAGGTGGCAGTTTGCCGAAGGTATTGTTTATTGTCTTTCTGTATTATTTTAAATTCGAGCCATGCTTCGCCTGGTACTTTCATTTCGGCAAAAAGAAGCAGGCGTCTATTTTGTTTATCAGCTATTAAAACCCGCCAAAAATCGAGTGCATCACCGGGATAAATTTTTAAAGGGTCCGTCCTTCCTCTTCTTAAGCCCACGCCGCCAACAAACTTATCCATCAACCCTCGCACCTTCCATAAAGCATTACCGTAGTACCAGCCTTTTTCGCCACCAATACTCCAAATATTAGCCATAACTCCATTTAAATCACCGGTAATTTCCCGCCATTTTAAATCTGTAAAACAGCCAAAAATGGGTACTTCAATATAATTCATCATGGCTTGTGGTGCACCGCTGCTGCTAAAGGCATCCTTCCAGCTACTTAGTACCATGTGCTGCTCAATTTTTTCAAATGCCATTTCCACGGCACTTTTGTAAGGATACAATTCTATCCCTAATTGTTGCGCTAAATCATTTGGGCGGCATACTACATTTACTTTCATGCTATCCACCAGGTTTACCGCCAGCGGGTATGAGGTAGAGGTTACAAAATATAACCAATAGCTGGATAGCTTAGGGGTCATTACTGGTATGGTGAAAATCCATCTTTTTAATTTTCTAACATCCGCAAATTTTAAGAGCATCCCTTTGTAACTTAATACTTCGGGGCCACCGATATCAAAATCTTTATTAAACGTACTTGGTTGCAATATTACACCGCTTAAAAATTGTATTACATTACGGATGGCTATAGGCTGGCATAAAGTGTTTAACCATTTAGGCGTTATCATTACTGGCAGTTTTTCTACCAAGTCCCGTATTATTTCAAAAGAGGCGCTGCCTGAACCTACTATAATGCCCGCTCTTAATACGGTTACATTTGTTGGGCCTGCCCTTAAAATCTTTTCTACCTGCAGCCTGCTACTTAAATGCCTTGATAAATGCGTTTCATTTACAATACCACTAAGGTATATAATTTGCCGGCAATCTGTTTTTTGTATAAGTTTAATAAAATGCTCTGCCACGGCAGCTTCCTGCACTTCAAAATTATTTTTATTGTTCATGGAATGTACCAGGTAAAACGCCACATCAATTTGTTGCGGAAAAATAACACCATCTAAATTCCCTAAAAAATCAACTTCTATAATGTGCAGGTTTTCGTGTTGGTGGTCATCTTCAAAACGTTTACGGTTTCGTACGCAACAATATAAACTATGACCTTGTTCTACCAAAACCGGTATTAATCGCTGTCCAATATAACCGTTAGCACCTGTAATAAGGATGTTCATGCTCAATGCAACAAATTATTTGTAAGAAAGTTGAAGCTGCTTTTATTTTAAAATGGCTGGCTAGGATAAGCCCCATCGTTAGCTATAAAAATACCTGAAAACTAAAGTAAACAATACGATTCGCCGAGACGGAAAAGCTGCATGCGAAGCCCACCAGACTTTTCTATTTGCTTTGGGGAACATAAGTCAAATTAAGAATTAAGAATTAAATGCCGCTGGGTTAAAGGTTTTTTTTTTACCTTATTGCAACCCTTCACCAGGGGATAAGGACGCATGGCGCCTTTGGTGTAAAATGCCTTAACGTAATGGCATTGATTAATAATTAACATTCCGTCAGATTGTTGCATTACAGTAAATTTTATGCCATCTGTGAAGAGATGTCAAGGAAATACCTTAAAACAAAAAGCCGCCTATTTTCATAGGCGGCTTTTCAATCTATTTTTAATTACTTATTCGTTGTCTAGTGTAATATTGTAGTCGTATAAAACATCGTAACCGGGGTAAAAGCCGCTAATGGTAAATGTTTTGGAGTTGCCTAAAGCTTTGGTAAAGTCATCAACATTTTTAATTGGTTGTTCATTTACTTTTACAATAATAAAACCATCCCTCATCCTTGTCTGGTCTGATAATGCACCTTCTGTTATTTTTTTAACCACTACACCACCTGGCACGCCACTTTCTTTTGCTTTTTTAGGTTCTAGGGTCGAAAAATCGCCACCTAATTTAGAAAGGATCGTGTTTTCTTGCTTTACTATTTCAAATGTACCTGCGTTATTTTTTAAGGTAGCGGTAGCAGTCATATCTTTATTATCCCTGCTGTACACCACAGTAATTTTATCGCCTGGTTTGTAACGGCTAACTAATTCTTGTAATTCAGATACCAATGTAAGGTTAACTCCGTTTACGCTTTTAATGATATCGCCTTTTTTTAGCCCTGCTGCTTCTGCTGCGCTTCCATTACTTACATTGGTAATCACTAAGCCATCGCCTGCATATTTAAAGTCTAATTTAGCTTTTTCAGATTCAGGAAAATCGTAGGTATTGTAAGTAGCTACGCCTAAAAAGCCTCTTTGTACATTGCCATATTTTATTAGATCGTCTACAACTTTCTTTACAAGGTTAACAGGTATCGCGTAAGAGTAACCTGAGTAATAACCAGTAGGGGAGGCTATTGCAGAGTTAATGCCAATTAATTCGCCATTGGTATTAATTAAAGCGCCACCACTATTACCTTGGTTTACAGCAGCATCTGTCTGAATAAAAGACTCTACTGCAGAGTTTATTTTTGTGCCTTTATTTAAGCCTAGTGCCCTTGATTTTGCGCTAACAATACCCGCAGTTACAGTAGTTTCCAAGTTTAGTGGATAACCCAAGGCAAGTACCCATTGCCCAATCTTTACATCATCGGAATTGCCGTATAAAAGAAATGGAAGGGCAGTGGCATCTATCTTAATAACAGCCAGGTCGTATGCAGGGTCGCGCCCAACAACTTTTGCAGCGTATGACCTTTTGTTGTTTAAGGTAACCATAATCTCATCAGCATTTTCAATCACATGGTTATTGGTTACTATAAAACCATCCTGGCTAATAATAACGCCAGAGCCTGAAGCCATTTGTTGTGGCTGATAACCACCGCTACCACCCCTGCCAAAAAATTGTTGCAACATGTCGTCATCAAACAAGTCGCTAAAAGGGCTTTTTGTTTTTGGTAAATTATTGCTTGTTTGCTTGGCATTTGTTTTAGTTTTAATGTGCACAACAGTTGGCAATGCTGCCGCTGCTGGTACAGTAAAATCTAAAGCGCCCGGTGGGTTATTGTTGTTGTCGTTTGAGCCAGTTAATTTATAGTTTGATGGCACAACACCTTTTTCCTGCCCAGCGAAAGTGTTGGTTGCTTTTACATAAGTGCTGTAACCCCACATGACACCGAAAGCAGTTAAAGCACTGATTACAACGGTGAACAATACTTGTTTTAGTTTCATTTGATAAAATTTTATTTTAAATAATATACTTTTAAATTGTCAATATTTTTGCTTGACTCTACAAAGTAACGATGTACTGACAAAATGTAATTTACCGATAGCCACGTTTAACAATTAATTAGGAAGGCTTTCGTAGATGTACTATAGAGCCAATAAAAATTGTACAGTATCCATGCCATCTGCATAATCCATCAAGCCGGGGGACTGTACCTTTCCAAAAGCGATATCAATGCCCGAGATGCATTGCAGCTCACTACTTGCTTTTAACGTTTCCAAAACAGTTTCAATTTTATTATAAAAGCTATAATTTAATTGGCTTATCGGACTAAACAAAGCTTCATTTTCTACAAGCAAGGTTGCTTCATTCGTCATATAAAACCTACTATTCATTATTTGTATAGACAAATTATAATCGTAATTGTTGCGATATTTATGGTGGTCTGCAAAATATTTATATCTATGAAAAGCGGATAATAGCGGTATAAAATCGTATCCTTCGGGTACAAAAATCTTTGTGACATTCCTGCATCCCAAGCCAAAATAAATATGGATATCATCGGATAAATTTTCCAGTTCTTCCACAGTCTCATCGCCTTTTAAAATGGCCACCGAGGTACGGTTTTTACGGATGATGCTTGGATATTTTGCAAAATAATAATCAAAGTAACGAGCGCTGTTATTGCTGCCTGTAGCTATGTAAGCATCGCAGCCTTTTAGCATTGGGGCAAAAGAAATGTAGTGCTGCATTGTTGTTTCCCAACTGTACATTTTTTGCACCAGGTGCTTTAGCAAAACATCGTCCTTAGAAGATAATTTTATAGTTTGTTTATGCCCCGCAATAAACACACATAAAAAGTCGTGAAAGCCCACCAACGGAATGTTACCGGCCATTACAATGCCTATGTTCTTTGGTACTGCAGCATCACCTAAATGATAATGTGCTGCCCATACTTTTAATTTATCTGCTGCCAAAAATTGCCTGGTAATATTTTTTATTGCCAAATCAATAAAATCTAAAGTGAACCAGCCATTATGTATGGCTGCTTCTTGTTTTGTTGCCTGCCATTCTTCACCATCTTCAAATAAATATGTTTGCAGTTGCAATAATAGTTCAATACGTTTTTGTAAATTCATTATGATAAGTGTAATTTTGAAGCAAAAGTCGCAATTTCAACTTTCAAAATCAAAAGTAATGGCTATAAAAATAACAGACGAATGTATTAATTGTGGTGCTTGTGAACCAGAATGCCCGAACAACGCTATTTATGAGGGCGGCGTAGAGTGGGCAATAGCTGACGGCACAAGCGTAAAAGGATTATTTACTTTATTAGACGGCACAAAAGTAGATGCAGATAAACGCAATTCCCCGGGCAGTGTTGATACTTACTATATTACTCCTAATAAATGTACAGAATGCCAAGGATTTCATGAAGAACCGCAGTGTGCGGCTGTTTGCCCGGTAGATTGCTGTGTGCCTGATGAAATGTACCAGGAAACGGTAGGTCAGTTAATGGTGAAAAAAGAATTATTGCATGTATAATTTTTGTGGCAACATAATAATTTTTACTATAGCCTCCGGGCTTATTTAGGTAGGTGATATTTATTGCATCAAGGCGAAAGTATAGCAAAATACTTTCGCCTTTTTATGGATTAGTTTTGGTATTTCATAATACTGTTTGCTATGTTTAAAAAAAGTTCTTTTCTTTTGATGATAGCCAGTTGCTTGCTTTTTGCTTGCAATACTGCAAATGAAAAAACAGATACTACAGCAGCTACAAAGGCTGAAATGATGGCTGCTGAAAATGCTTTTTCTGCAATGACGGCGCAAAAAGGCTTCCGCAGTGCTTTAATGCAATATATTGATAGTAATGGCGTACTGCTGAGGCCGGGTACTTTACCACTTTCCGGTGCGGATGCAATTGATTTTATCAGCCAGGCAACTGATACCGCTTACTCAATGGTATGGCAGCCTAAAGGCGGCAGTGTAGCGGCTTCTGGCGATATGGGCTATACTTATGGCATATATAAAATTAGCCCAAAGAGTAAAGGGGATACTTTATACGGCACGTACGTAAATGTTTGGAAAAAACAGCCTGACGGAACCTGGAAGCTAGCACTTGATTCCGGCAACGAAGGGGTGG
>JAYVUJ010000064.1:0-4208 GCA_043788035.1 Ferruginibacter sp.
AATTATAAATTAAGAATTTAGAATTCTAACGGAGCGCTACCTTAAACGAAATTGAACTTGTTTGCACTACCAACAAAAAACTTTACACTATAAACCAAAAATGCTATTTACTCACCGATAATTTATATACTGTCAACGAGTGGTATTGCTGTCCTGGCTGTAAAATAGTTGTTGGAAATTTTGGCTGGTTGGGCGAATCTGGAAAGTGCTGAGTTTCCAAACATAACGCCGCATTTTTGTTTATAGGGTTGCCTGCACTTGTTTTAATGGTGCCATCTAAAAAGTTACCGGTGTAAAACTGAAGCCCTGGCTGGGTAGTATACACTTCTAATGTACGACCAGAAACAGAATCGGATAACACGGCTATTTTTGTTAGCGATGTATCTTTTTTATTAAGTACCCAGTTATGGTCGTACCCGCCTTTTACATCGCCAATATCACGGCCAATTTTTTTAGCTGTTGTAAAATCAAATGGTGATCCTTTTACCGCTTTTATTTCGCCGGTTGGTATTAACGTTGCATCAACCGGTGTGTAGTTATCGGCATCAATCATCAACGTATGGTTAAGGATGGTGGTAGTTGGGTCGCCAGATAAATTAAAGTAGCTGTGGTTGGTAAGGTTAATGGGCGTGGCTTTATCAGTTACCGCACTATACTCAATTTTTAACTCATCGTCATTGGTTAATGTGTAGCGCACATTTACCTTTAAATTGCCAGGGTAACCTTCTTCGCCATCTTTGCTAACATAGCTTAACAATAAAGTTGGTGTACTGTCGCTACTTACGGTTGCATCCCAAACTTGTTTATCAAAACCTTTGTTGCCGCCATGTAAATGATTGGTTTCATTGTTTGTTGCCAAGGTATAATGGGCGGTATCAATTGAGAATTTTCCTTTAGCAATGCGGTTGCCGTAACGACCTACCAATGCACCAAAGTAGGGCGGCTTTGCAAGGTAGCCACTAAGGCTATCGAAGCCCAGCACAATGTTAGAGGGCTTATCGTTTTTATCTGGCGATACCCATGAACTAACTACGCCACCATAAGTGGAAATTTTTACTTGCACACCTTTGTCGTTGGTAAGTGAGTATAAGGATACTTCTTTGCCATCGGCAGTTCCCCATGCAGCTTTGCTTATGCCAGCTTTTAAGGAAGGATCTTTACCCGTAGTTGCTTTAGTAGTTCCATTATTGCAAGATGTAAATATTGAGCCGATGGCTGCAATGGCAAGGCTAAACCGTAATGCGTGCTTCATATGTTTTTGTTTTTTCCTCCTCGCCCCAAGGGAGTTTAAACGGGGCTTTGCTTTAAATGTTGAAATAAAATTTGCGCTGTTAAAAATAATATTTTAATCGGTGTAAAGTGTTATTTAAAATTATTGTCCCCATTCATTTTGTATTCATTTTTTATCGTTGCTGCTAACGGTTGGCCATCCATTTATCCAGTCAATCTTTTCGATGCGTAATTTAGATCTGCCATTGTCTTTTGCATCGTACCCATGAAATATAAGGTAGTCTGTACCATTAAAACCCGCTACAGCATTGTGCCCTACTCCATGCCAGTTTTTATCGCCTTCTAAAACCAGGCTACCTCCACCAAGGGTTAATAATACGCCCTCTTTATCCGCATACGGGCCAGTAACTTTTTCGCTTTTGCCCACCATCATTTTGTACGTACTTTTTTCGCCCCTGCAACAATAATCGAAAGACGTAAAAAGGTAGTAGTATTTATCGTGCCTGTAAATAAAAGGCGCTTCAATAGCTGCATCGCCGGGCATAGAAGCTGCCAGTGCCGCATCTCTTTTACGGGCCGCGATGCTGTACCATTCTTCGGGCTGCGCAATGGCAGTTAAAGTACTATCGAGCTTTACCAGTTTTATGCCCTCCCAAAAGGAACCGAAAGAGAGCCAGGGCGTTTTATTTTCATCAATAATAAGGTTTGGGTCTATGGCATTCCACATATCCCTGTTGGGTACAGATTGTAGTACTTTGCCATGGTCTGCCCATTTAAAATCTTTTGAGCCGGCAGCTAAAGTTATGTTGGTAGCCACCCCTATGCATGAAGTATTTTTTCCAAAAGCAGATACGGCATAATACAAATAAAATTGCCCGTTATGATAGCTTATATCCGGCGCCCAGATATGCCCTTTAAAACCAGGCACCGCTTCTACAGCCCATACAGGCGGCTCGTTAAATATGGGTGGCTGCTGTTTCCAATGCTTCCTATCTGCAGATGAAAAAACGGTGATGCCTTGCCCGGTGCAAAAGACATAATAGGTGCTATCCTGCAAAATAATAACGGGGTCGTGTACCGGTATCAGCGTATCATTCACCAATGGTTTTTGTTGTGCAAAAACATGGCAGCAGATAAGTAACAGAGCCAGTGGTGATAATGCTTTCATTTAATAATTTTATTTTTTATTGCCCGAGCAAATACATAGCTCTGGTGATCATCGTTGTGTCACTCACTTGTGCGTCATCCCTTTTTGGCACTCTTCCTAACTTGCTACTATCTTCCTATTATGTAGTAGTTGCCTATAAAGTTTACTGTATTGCTACCCGATAAACACTAAACGAATTAGCAGGCAACACAGCATTTAACTTACCGCCTTTAACTGGTACTGTTGCCTTAACCGGACTAACCATTTGCGGAGCTGTAAAACTATTTACATCCTGCAAAGAATTACTTTTTAAAACTGTAACCGTACAGGTGGTTGATAATTTTTTAGCACCAGTTATAGCAATAGTTTTATTAATAGTATTTACAGATGCATTCACTACCTTAATAATTACATCGCCGGTATTTTTATCGATTACAGCAGATACATACAAACTATCCTGCCCCGTAACTGCTTTACCATCTATAAATGCCGGCACAACGTTAGTGCCCTTGTTGGTGGAGTATAATTTTTGCACATAATAATTAGGTGTGCCGTACGATTGCAGGTTGTTTACCCAAATTAAATCAGGCGTCCATTGCCAGCCATCTATGTGCGCAAACAATGGTGCGTAAGATGCCAGGTTTACTACTGCCGCATTACGCTCCAGGCCCGTCATAAAAGCAGCTTCGGCAATGGCTGTCTGTAAATTATTATTGTTATTTACACTTACAGTATTATCACTTTGCGCCGCATATTCTCCGGCAAAAATTTTACTGGCGTTGCGTGGGTAATTATCGTAGCGGGCAGCGTTGGCTAAAAACCATTCTGGGCGGCGGTAATAATGTTCATCGATTATATCTGCATTATTTTTTCTTAATGCAGCATTTAAAAAATCAAAACGTTCGCCATCGGGGTCGGTGCCGGAGCTGTTGACCAATTTAAAATCTGGGTACCTTGCTTTAATTGCCTTGCTAAATATTTGTAAACGTTCTACATATTGCGGACCCCAGTTTTCGTTGCCAACACCCATCATCTTTAAATTAAAAGGCGCTGGGTGCCCCATGGCCGTACGTATTTTGCCCCATTGGGCAGTACTGTCGCCGTTAGCAAATTCTATCAGGTCAAGCGCATCTTGTACATAAGGGTCAAGTTCATCTAATGGCACTACTTCCGCACTATTAAACTGGCACGCCATGCCGGCATTTAAGATGGGCAAGGGAGCTGCGCCAATATCTTCTGCCAATTGAAAATATTCATAAAAGCCAAGCCCGAATGTCTGGAAGTAATCCGGCGTTGGGCGATGTGCAAATTCACTGTTCCATCGGTTGATGATAAGTTGCCGCTGCTCAATGGGGCCAAGCGTTTTTTTCCATTGGTACCGTAACCCAAGGTCATATCCTTCAACTATACAGCCACCAGGAAAACGGATAAAGCCTGGCTTCATATCTGCCAGTAATTGTATCATATCTGACCGCATGCCACCAGGGCGTTTCTTCCAGGTATCTTCCGGAAACAACGATATCATATCAAGGCCTATCTTGCCACTACCTTCAAACGAGATAGTCAATTTGCCTTTTAAAGTGGTGTCTGTCGCCGTTAGGCTTACACCTCCTTTTTTCCATTCTTTACTAATTACATCCGAAGGTGTAAATACAGCGCTACCAATAACTTTCCCCTCCATGCTTACCAGTTGTACATGTAGTTTTAAGCCCGCAGTTTCTTGCCGGTAAAGTACAGAAAAATCATAGCGCAACCCTTTTTTTATGCCCATGCCCCTAAAGCCTTCATTGGTAAGCGCCAACATATCGGCGGCATTATTTTTTGTGATGCA
>JAYVUJ010000065.1:0-10184 GCA_043788035.1 Ferruginibacter sp.
TATTACTTCCCAGTGTTTTTAAGGAAGGGAAGCGTTATAAATTTTAAGTGCTTTTTTTATATTGTGTTTCGCACCAATGCTAAATGGAACAGAAAGACCAATGGCCCCAATACCGCAGCCCATTATGCCCCAGTTAATTTTTTTGCCTCCAAGGGATGTTCCCAATTCATACCCCATTATAAATCCTCCTGTAAATGAAAGTAAGAAATTAAAGGCGTTATTGATTTTTGCTTTCTTTAAGTAATAATAAGAACCCGGATTTATTTTTAAAATTTCTGTAAGTTTGCCCATATTTATGCTTTCCCCATGCTGGTAAAAATGCATATCCCTCATAACTGAACCATCCATACTTATGGAATCCCTGCTTTTTAAATCTTGCGAAAAAGACGGCAGCCTGCAGAAAATAACTAAAATGGTTATAAATAAAGATGTTTTCATTTTTGATTTTATTGATCTTATCTGTTCACAAGAAGTACATTATAAAAAACCCCCTCTGGTACAAAGCCAGAATCCGCTCCTGTACCCCAAATCTTTTCACTAAAGATCCCATCCATAGTACTATGTGAAAACCTGGAAATATTAACCGTTACCTCGGGGCTGTCATAGCCGGTCACGGATACGTTATCAACACTTACAAATAGTCTGCACTGTGTTGAAAGATTGTTGGCAGATGGTTGGATATATTTATAAGTAAAGGATTTGTTAGCAACAATTTTTCCCGAGCTGTCACCGGTAATTACAAATGTAACACCGTTTATACCTCCCGCTGAATCAACAAACTGAAAAAAATAGCCTGCCGAAGGATTGCCCGGATTATAGATACACTCCATATTGTCATTCAGTTTATTATCAATAATAAGGAATGCAGCTGCAACAGGTGTTGAAAAACTGACATAAGCATTGGGCGCGGGAGGGGGTTTGGGCGGATCCTTTTTACAGGAATAAAAATTAAAAAAAACAGCGACACAAAGGGTGATATTAATCATACAACATTATTTAGAGCAAACTTATTTGAAACTTAAAATATAATCCTAAGGTGTAAGCGATCTTTTTGCGAATAATAAATCATTAACAAAAATTAAATTAACTTATATATCATTAATTTATCGTTCACTATTTTCACGTATAAAAAAGGCGATTTCATAAATTGTAATTAAGAATAATAAACCGGACGCTTTATTCAATGTCAGATATTCCTCTACCACTTACATCTCCCAGCTTAGTCAGTCAATTACCACAACGGGTAAATTAAAAAATTCTCTCATCAAGGATTTATACCTACAATTTATTTTTATGATGAACTTACTAATCTCTTTGATTGACATGTTTTATTTCGTTAAACAAAAAGTGTCAAATTGCTAGTCAGAAAGACCATGCAAAGAGCCAGTTTTTTGCTTACGCAGAGAAAGTTATACTTTTAAACTTAATTAAAATAATCGAATTATAATTTTGCATTAATGTTTTCTTTTTCTACTATAAAATTGATCATATCCATTGGAACTTTAAAATTACTGGAACTAAGATTTTGGGAATATCTCTTATTTATAAACTTAAATATATTTCGACTGTTCTTTTTATGGGATTGCGAGAAAATAGGGCTTAACCCATATATTTTTATCGGTTTTTTATTCTACAACAAACCTGGCTTTATCCCTGTTATCGGCAATGTTTATCTGCTGGTTCATAAACAATCCCCGGATAAAGTTTTCCGCTGCACCAGGCACATGAAAACAAATGGTTAAAGAGGCTTTATTGGTACGCATTACCAGCCGGTCGTCTTATATATCAAAAGGAGTTTTTATATCGGAGAAGGTGAAAAACTTGAATGCCTTGCTGCAGTAACGGTATCCCTGCTCATGTAAAAATGAAGCATATCCTTCGTCGGCTCGGATTATAATTTTGTAAATGGCTGCCGATAATGGGTATTGATAATTCAATGTAATCCGCTGGGATTTTTGTATAGTAGCAAGCGTTAATAAAAATCGCATACGTGTATTTAAAGGGTTTGTTGTAAGGGGTATTCAGGATGGGAAAAAGAATTGATAAATTATAAATAAATATGCAATGCCGTTAAGTAAGGGATGTAAATGTTTGTCTTTACCTCACCCTACCCCTTTCCAAAGGAGAGGTAATCCCTTAACTTAACACATAGTATTTTATGATTTGAATATGTACAATAAAAATCAGGATAATCAATTTCTTCGTTATACTATTATCGTAACTATAAGTGAGTATTTAGCAGGTGTAACAATTGAGAAAAAAATGCGAAAAATGGGTTACAGCAAGCACCCACGTAATAAAACAATTGAAAGCAAACCTTATCTGTTCAGCCAATTTTATTTCCCCCTGCTTAACTTTCTACAACGCCATCCTTAAAAATATAATTCTACTTGCACATTTGCTAAACCAGGAGTTTGCGAAACTTTATAAAAAATAAGGTTTTTAATATTAAAAACTAGCCTACTTTTGTTTTCTCCTTAAGATAGTTTTATACAAATGAATTTACAACACCAAAAAATATTCTTTACCTTCTCGAAGATATCTTTGCTGCTTCTGTACATCCCTTTTTTTGTTGTACAAGGCTTTTTTAATCTTGATACACCTTTTTGTTACAATCAAACGGCCAGCGTAACCATTGGTAAATTGGATGCTGGTATAAAAGCCACCCCATCTTTTCATTCAGATAAGGCTAACAATAAACAAGGTAATATCCGCCTTAATAAAAGGTTTCAGCCCGAAAGTGCGCCGGTGATACTACCGCCCATTTTTGAAGTAGCCATCTACTTGGTAAGGGCAAACCTTTTCTATACTTATCCTGATCCGCTACTTCCATCTTCCCATCTTCTTGCAAATAAATTAAGAGGACCTCCTGCTGTTGTGTAATATCCTGTTCACAACATCTCTCATCTTAATAAAAATATATGGGCCTTTCCTTTCAAGGGAAATGTTATCTGGTATCCGGTGCTTTATTGCTGGGACCTACACTTTCCTTAATTTCTCAAACAAAAAAATATTCTTTAATAAGCCTGATATATAGCGGTCAAAATTACCTGCCGGCATTGATGCAAAAAAAAGCATTGATCAATGCGGCAACAGCAAGGATAACCGATACAAGGCATTCCTTTTTGCCGCAACTCAGGTTTAGCGAGCAGCTTAACATTGGCTCCGCAAATTCTATTGAAGGAAGTTATTTTACTTTTGGCATAACGCCCTCTACCTCAGGCAGCATACGGGGCGAAAACAATTCACAGCCTGCCACCGGCAATATCGCCGTATTGTACAGCGAGTATGAACTGGAAAATTTCGGGCTCAATGAAGCAAAGCTTAACAACGCAAAAGCCTATGTAAGCCTTGAGGAAAGTGATTTAAAAAAGGAGCAATATTTTATCAGCCTTAACATAGCCAAACTATATTTTAGAATACTAAAAAATCAATACCGGCTTAGCACAGATAGCCAAAATATAAACAGGTACCAAAGCATATTCACTGTTATACAGGCGCTTACGGCCAGCGGAATAACCGCAGGTGCTGACTCATCTTTAGCAAGGGCAGAACTATCCAAAACAAAAATTAGCTATAACCAAACGTTGGGCAACATCAGCCAATTGAAAGAGCAGCTTTCTTACCTTACGGGTATCCCTGCCACGGTATTGATACTGGATACGCTGGTAAACAATTCCCCCAAAAGCAAGCCCACGGAAATACTTTTTGCAACTGATGCGGCCAACAATCCCTTGGTGGATTATTTTACGCAAAAGAAAAACATCCTGCATACCAATGAACGGCTCATCAAAAAAAGTTACCTGCCTAAAATATTGCTTGCAGCAAGTTCATGGGCAAGGGGTAGCAGCATACAGTACAATGATGATTACAAAGCGTTAAGCAAAGGGCTTGGCTACCAGCGCTTTAATTACGCTATCGGCATTGCATTTACTTATAACCTTTTTAATGGCATCTATAAAAAAGATAAACTGGCCATCAACCGCTATCAGGTACAAGCGAGTGATTATGAGTTGCAGCAACAAAAATTAGCACTAGCATCATCGGTAAGGCAGGCAGATAATGCACTGCAGACAACCCGTGCTAACCTCACAGAATTACCTCTGCAATTGAATAGTGCCGAGGATACCTACAACCAAAAACTTGCGCAATACAAAGCTGGCATCATCTCTTTGATAGACCTTACCAATGCCTCTTTTGTGCTGTATCGTTCGCAAGCTGATTATATTGAAACCCTCAACGACTGGTACCTGGCGCAACTGGACAAAGCCGCCGCTACCGGAAACCTTATCCCATTTATACAAACACTAAAATAATTATTATGGTACGTGCTGCGTTAAAAAGGCCCATTACCATATTGGTGCTTTTTACAGGGCTATTGTTATTTTCCATCATGGCAATAAGGACAATCCCTATCGATATTTTTCCAAAACTCAACCTGCCCACTATCTATGTGATAGAATCTTATGGAGGCATGAGCCCACAACAAATGGAAGGTTTTTTTGCCACCCGCCTGCAAGACCAGTTTTTGTACGTGAACGGCATCAAAAACATGGAAAGCAAAAACATACAAGGGCTTACGCTGATAAAGCTTTCCTTTTATGAGGGTACAGATATGGCTGAAGCATCTGCCCAGGTGGCATTGCAGGTAAACAGGGCCTCCAAGTTTTTTCCGCCGGGAGCCCTGCCACCACAGGTTATCCGGTTCGATGCCTCATCGCTTCCGGTAGGTCAGCTGGTGTTTAGCAGCCCAACAAAATCTTTAAAACAAATTTACGACCTGGCAGTTACCCGTGTACGCCCCATGTTTTCTACAGTTGCCGGCTTATCTGCGCCACCGCCTTTCGGTGCCAATTCAAGGTCGGTGGTAGTAAGCGTAGACCCGGAAAAATTGAGGCAGTTCAACTTATCGCCAGACCAGGTAGTTGAAGCCATCTCAAAGAACAACACCATTAGCCCATCGGGCAATTTACGGGTGGGCAACATGATGTATGTTACCACCGTAAATAGCTTAGAGGAAAACGTGCAGCATTTTGAAAACATACCTATTGTTACCAATGGCGCAGCTTCTGTATTTATCCACGATATAGCAACGGTGGCAGATGCGGCAGATGTTACCGTAGATTATGCATTGATAAATGGCAAACGCTCGGTGTACATACCCGTAGTAAAAACTGCAGATGCATCAACCTGGGCGGTGGTGCAATCGCTTAAAAGCAAGCTGCCGGAAATGCAAAGCCTTTTGCCGGATGATGTAAACATCAGCTATGAATTTGACCAGTCTATTTTTGTCATTAATGCTGTAAAAAGTTTAATGACAGAAGGCATACTGGGTGCGATTTTAACTGGCTTGATGGTGCTACTGTTCCTAAAAGATTGGCGAAGCAGCCTTGTGGTGGTTATAACAATACCTGTAGCCATTTTAAGCAGCGTCCTGTTCCTGAACCTTGCAGGCCAATCCATCAATATCATGACTTTAAGCGGGCTTGCTTTAGCTATCGGCGTACTGGTAGACCAGGCAACTGTAACTATAGAAAATATACACCAGCACCTGGAAATGGGCAAGAATAAAAAGCAGGCCATCCTTGATGCATGTGAAGAAATATCTTTTCCCTTACTGCTGATATTACTCTGTATACTCGCAGTATTTGCACCATCGTTCGTGATGAATGGCGTGCCCAAAGCGATGTTCCTGCCGTTGTCTTTATCCATTGGGTTTGCTATGATTATTTCTTTTTTAGCTGCCCAAACTTTAGTGCCTGTAATTGCTAATTGGTTAATAAAAGAAGATATGTTCCATTACCAGCACAACCAGCCACATGCCCACGCTGGCCTGGCTTTGGATGCTGAAGAAAGGCAAGAAATACAGGAACACAATATTGAAGACAAGCAGCACCCCGAAGAAAATGGCTTTTTTCAACGCATAAAAATGGGGCTGGAAAATTTGCTGGAAGGATGGATGCCCAAAAGGAAATTGATAGTACTTATTTACCTGGCATTAACGCTTGCCGCCGCGGGCGTTTGCTTTGTGTTTATTGGTAAAGACTTGCTGCCTAAAACAAATAACGGGCAGTTGCAGGTAAGGATAAAAGAGCCTGATGGCACCAGGCTGGAGCAGACAGAACGAGCAGCCAAAGGAGTGCTTGCCATCATAGATTCAACCGTTGGCGGGCATGTCGCCATCAGCTCCGCTTATGTTGGGCTAATACCGAGCAGCTATGGCAGCAGTAATTTATACATCTTCAACAGCGGCACGCATGAGGCCATACTGCAAATAAATTTAGAAGAAAGCTATAAAGCCAACCTGGATGAATTGAAAGATAAGCTGCGCAAGAATATTAAAGCAGCTTACCCCGAGCTGAACATCTCTTTCGAACCGATTGAGCTTACTGAAAAGATAATGGCACAAGGCGCATCCACACCCATAGAAGTAAGGATAGCAGGAAAGAATTTTGAGGAACTGAAAACGTTTTCTCAAAGGTTGGTCGATAGCCTTAAACAGATAAGCTACCTGCGGGATGTGCAGATAGCGCAGCCACTAAAGTTCCCTACAATCAAAATAAATATTGATAGGTTCAGGCTGGCGCAGATGGGGCTTAACCTGAATGAAGTAGCGAGGAGCATTACTGATGCCACATCAAGCAGCCGCTTTACAGAGAAAGTTCAATGGCTGGATACGAAAGTTGCATACACTTACCAGGTACAGGTACAGGTGCCGGAGTACCTGATGAACTCAATTGAACAGCTGCAATCTATCTCCCTAGTAAAAGGAAAATCGAGGCCGGTATTATCAGACATAGCGCAGATGACAATTGATACCTTGCCAGGCGAATACGACCGTAGCGGACCGAGGAGGTTCCTTACAGTGAGCGCCAATATTTATAAAAAAGATTTAGGCACAGCTACTTCAGCCGTGCAAAAAGCTATAAAAAGCTTAGGCACGCCGCCAAAAGGCCTGGTGTCTGAAGTAAAAGGCATGTCTTCTTTACTGGTTGAAACGCTGGACTCGTTACAGACAGGCTTACTGGTTGCCATCATAGTTATTTTATTATTGCTTGCGGCCAACTATCAATCGTTCGGAGTGGCTATTTCAATTTTATCAACCGTGCCCGCCGTATTGTTGGGTGCCATGTTATTGCTGATGGCTTCGGGGGCAACGCTCAACCTGCAATCTTATATGGGCATCATTATGAGCACCGGCGTGTCTGTTGCCAACGCCATTTTGATTGTGACCAATGCAGAGGCATTACGGCTGCAATACAAAGATCCTTTTAAAGCCGCAACTGTTGCCGCAAGCGTTAGGCTGCGCCCGATATTAATGACAAGCTTTGCAATGATAGCAGGCATGGTGCCAATGGCCAGCGGCTTAGGCGAAGCTGGCGACCAGTCTGCCCCTTTAGGCCGTGCGGTTATTGGCGGTCTCATCGCTTCTACATTTGCGGCACTGTTTATCGTACCGTTAGTGTATGGCTGGGTAAGACAAAAAGCTTCATTCAAACCGGTATCCCTTTTACCAGAAAATATAATCAACTAAACTATTATTACATGAAATATTACATCATCCCCATCGTATTGATTATCGTATTTGCATCCTGTTCTTCTGATAAAGAAAAAGAAAAAAAAGTACCCCTAGCTAAAACCGATGAAACGGCTCGCCAATTAGCGGCAGTTGAAAAAGGTGGCGTGCCCACTACCATTAAGCTGCCTGCACAGTTAGCGGCCTATCAGGAGGTAAGCATCTTCCCCAAAGTAAACGGTTATGTAAAAACCGTACTGGTAGATATTGGGTCGAAGGTTAAAAAGGGAGCTTTGCTAATGGTATTGGAAGCGCCTGAATTGGTGCAGGCCGCATTGCAGGCAAAAGAAAAATATGCACGGACTAAAGTAGATTTTACAATTGACAAAGAACGGTATAACAGGCTGCAGGAAGCGTCCCGTACTGCTGGTGCAATCTCACCATTAGACCTTTCAATAGTAAGGGCTAAAATGGAAGCAGACAGCATGTTGTGCAATGCGGAAAAAGCCAATTGGCAAATGCAGCAAACCATGTTAGGCTACCTGCAGGTAGTGGCTCCATTTGCAGGAGTCATCACCGAAAGGAACGTACATCCGGGAGCATTGGTAAGCAATTCATCGAAAGATAAGCCGATGCTGGAATTAAAGCAGGTAAGCCAGTTACGGCTGCAGATAGATATACCAGAAGGCGTTGCGGCAAACCTAAAAGAAAAAGACACGGTATCGTTTTATGTAAGTGCCTTACAGGGAAAAAAGATGACCGGCTTTATAAAGCGGGAATCAATGAACGAGAATGTGCAGTATCGTAGCGAAAGGATGGAGGTAGATGTTTTAAACAAAGATGAAACCCTTGCCCCCGGCATGTTTGTTGATGTTATATTATATTCAAAAGGCAACAGCAACGCTTTTTTTGTGCCATGGCAAGCCGTAGTTACCTCTACAGAAAGAAAATATGTGCTAGTGGTAAAAGATAAAAAAGTAACCAAGGTAGATGTAACAACGGGCAACCAAACGAGCAGCAAGATAGAGGTATTTGGCGCTTTGAATAAAGATGATAAAGTAGTTGCAGCGGCAAATGATGAAATGAAGGAAGCAAACTAACGAGGATTTAAACTGGTAAGGCAAAAAGTAATGGCTATTTTTAGTGAAAGCTTAATGCATAAGCGTAAGGCAAAAAGGTTATAGTGTTTAGAGGCTTTAATAGCAGCCTTCCTACAAATTCCTTTTTTCAAAGCAGAATAACCCATAAAAATACCAATTAATTATATGAAAAGTGTAAGAAAAATAAAATTGGTTTCGTTTTTTTGCTTAGTACTAATTTCTGCCTGTCGTCCGGTGGAAGTAAATTCTATAGATACTAATAAAACAGAAGGCTTGAATAAAAATTATGCAAAAGGGGCTGATATAGGCTGGCTTTCCGAAATGGAAGTAAAGGGCAAAAAGTTTTATACAAATGACGGTGTAGAGCACGATTTATTTGATGTGCTAAAAAACAAAGGGATCAATTCCGTTCGTTTTAGGATATGGGTAAATCCGGGCAATGGGTATTGTAATAAAGCAGATGTAGTAGCAATGGTAATAAGGGCCCATCAAAAAGGAATAAGGATTATGCTTGATTTTCATTACAATGATACTTGGGCCACCGTTGATCGGGAAATTAAACCAAATGCATGGAAGAATTATGGTTTCGCACAGTTACAACAAGCCGTATACGACCATACCTTTGATGTCCTGAATACTTTGAAATCAGCTGGTGTTTCGCCAGAGTGGGTTCAGGTAGGGAATGAAAGCGATGATGGTATCCTTTTTCCGGAGGGACAAATCAGTCTCGGGAACGGCGCGAATTTTGCAAAATTATTTAAGTCAGGGTATGATGCTATTAAAAGTATAGATGCGAACATTAAAGTGATTGCACATGCCTCTAGTAGCAATGACACGACACACCTGAAAACTTTTTTTGGTGCACTTACCAACAATGGAGCACATTGGGACGTAATTGGCCTGTCGTCTTATCCCGGGACTAACGCCCCCTGGCAGCTCCGTAACGATCATTCGTTTGAGACGATGACGTTTTTGCAAAAACGTTATCAAAAACCAATAATGATGTGTGAGACTGGCTATCTTGTTACTGCGCCATTGACACCAAAAATATGTTGATAGATCTAATGAAAAAGAACTCTTCACTTGGTGAAAATGGACTTGGAGTTTTTTACTGGGAGCCAGCATCTGATTTAAACTGGAATCCTAAATATAAATATGGTGCTTTTGACACTACAGGAAAGCCTACAGAAGCTTTGAATGCGTTTTTGATTCACTGATTAGATTAAAAAATGAAATTGGTGTATGTAAACCAACGAAAAAATAGTTGTCATTTGTAACTATTCAGTTTAGTTTTTTTAATCTGTTAGGTGAAATATTTTTAACAGAAAAAATTGTTACGTACAGTTGCTGAAATTCTGGATAAACATACCTGTTTTTCAACCTTATTTTTCTGAAATTTTATTGTTTATACGAAAATAAAAAATATGTTACTATTAGTCCTATAACCAGCCAATCTCCTTTAATTATTTACTTTTTAGATTTTATATTTTTGCTGTAACGCCATAACATAACCATGGTATCTTTTTTAAATGTTCACTGCGGTACGCAGAATGTACTGACCAAAGTGT
>JAYVUJ010000066.1:0-3181 GCA_043788035.1 Ferruginibacter sp.
TGACCCTACATTAATTTTTGCTTCATTTACAGGTAGTACAAATGATAACTGGGGCTATACTGCGACCCCTGGCCCAGATGGTAGTTTTTTTGCAGGCGGCATTTCTTTTGGTCCAGGCAGTGGTTACCCCGTTTCGATAGGTGCGTTTCAGCAAACATGGGGCGGCGGTGCTGGGGAAGATGCTAATGGACCTTATGATATTGCCATTATTAAATTGTCGCCAACTGGTACCGACAGGATATATGGTACCTACTTAGGCGGTTCTACAGGCAATGAGCAGCCTCATAGCATGATATGTGATGGGCAAGGTAACCTTATTGTAGCCGGAAGGACGAGTTCAACAGATTTCCCCACACAGCTAAACCTGGTAATTAACAAGGGAGGCAGTGATATTTTTGTTGTTAAGTTTAATGCTAGTGGCACTGCATTGATTGGCTCTGTAAAAATTGGAGGCAGCGGCGATGATGGCGTAAATGTAAAAGGTAAGTACATATCATTGCCACCGGAGGCCAGCCCTCAAACAGATGGCGCTTATAAAACCAGGCGCAATTATGGCGATGATGCAAGGAGCGAAGTAATTTTAGATGGGGCCAACAATATATTACTGGCTTCGTGTACACAATCGGCTAACTTTCCAGTAACTCCTGGAGCATTCCAAAAAACTTTTGGCAATACTGCGGCAGATGGTGGCATATCGCAGGATGGGGTAATCTTAAAATTTGATCCCACACTTTCCAACCTAATATTTAGTACTTTTTTTGGTGGTACTGGAACCGATGCATGTTTTGTTTTATCTATAAGCCCATTAACAGGTAATTTATATGTGGCAGGCGGCACTAATAGCCCAACTTTACCCGGCACTATCGCCGGGGTAGCGGAACCTGGTATTGGTGCTACTTTTCAAGGCGGTGCAACAGATGGCTTTGTAACAGAAATAAAGCCTGATGGCTCAGCTATTATCCAAACTATTTTTGCAGGAACTTCAGGAAACGACCTTATTTATGGAATACAGTTCGATAAGTTTGGCTTCCCTTACATAATGGGTGCTACTACCGGAAACTGGCCTACAAAAAATGCCACTTTCAGCAATGCCGGCGCCAAGCAATTTATAGCCAAGCTGCAGCCTAACCTTTCCACTTATGTGTACTCTACTACTTACGGCACCAATTCATCCATACCAAATATTTCTCCCGTTGCTTTTTTAGTGGATAGGTGCCAAAACGTTTATGTTTCTGGCTGGGGGGGTAAGTTTAATGCGGACCGCCAGTACCCTTGTGCAGGAACAATAGGCTTGCCAGTTACCAGCAATGCTATTAAGTCCAGTACGGATGGCGGCGATTTTTACTTTTTTGTACTTGAAAAAGATGCTAAGAGCCAGTTGTTCGGAAGTTTCTTTGGCCAGTCGGGCGGCTTTGATGACCACGTAGATGGTGGCACCAGCCGCTTTGATGCAAACGGCATTATTTACCAGGCCATCTGTGCTAACTGCGGCGGGCCACGCACAAACGGATTTTTTCCTACAACGCCTGGTGTTTGGGCACCGGTAAATGGCTCATCCAATTGTAATGAAGCCGCGGTTAAGATAGAAATGAATTTTGGTGGTATTGGTGCCAGCATAAAAGCTACTATCAACGGTGTTTTAGATACTGTTGGCTGCGTGCCACTAACCATTAAATTTACTGATACACTAGCGAAAGGCAAAATGTATATTTGGGATTATGGCGACCCAACTAACCCTAAAAAAGATACCACATTTGCGCCTAATAACAGTACCGCACACCTATACAACAATATAGGTAGATTTAGGATTATGCTGGTTTCTATAGATTCTGCCACCTGCAATATTGCAGATACCGCCTACACCGAAGTAAAGGTGGGCGATAACCAGGTAACACCTAATTTTATAGCCTCTAAAAAACCGCCGTGCATAAACTTGTCTTATATATTTACTAACACTACAACAGCAGTATTATCCCATTATACTGCTAAAAGTTTTATTTGGGATTTTGGGGATGGTACGCCGACAGTACGCAGTGGCTATGATCCGCAGCAACATACGTACTTGTCTGTAGGCACCTACAATGTAAAATTAGTGGTAGATGATACAACATTTTGTAACTCACCGGATTCGGTAACCAAACAAGTACGGCTAGCCGTAACAGTGAAAGCTCAGTTTATTACACCTGATAGAGGCTGCGAACCTTACAGCGCTAATTTTCAAAACACTTCTTTAGGCGGTATAGCTTTTACCTGGGATTTTGGGGATGGTCAATTTTCCAATCTTGTAAACCCTATACATACTTTTACTTCACCAGGCACCTATGTTATAAAACTTATTGCCAATGATACCTCTACCTGCAATAAAATAGATTCCACCAGTACTACCGTTACCGTGTATTCGATACCCACTGCAAAGTTTACCGCTTCGCCAAACCCCGGGCCAGAAAATACTCCTACACAGCTTAGCAACCAATCTATAGGCGCAACAAGTTACATATGGAGCTTTGGGGATGGGCAAACATCTACAGAAATAAACCCGCTATATCAATTTGTCAGTACCGGCACTTTTAATGTTTGCCTTCAGGCCATTAACCCCGCTGGTTGTATTGATACTTTTTGTTTGAATGTAACGGCAAGGATACTGCCTTTGCTTGATGTGCCCAACGCCTTTACGCCTGGCAAGTTTGGTAAAAATGCTATTGTTAGGGTAGAAGGTTTTGGTATAGGTAAAATAGCCTGGAAAATCTATAACCGATGGGGGCAAATGGTTTTTGCTTCTTTTGCAAAAAGCGATGGATGGGATGGTACATTTAAAGGGGTACTGCAACCAATGGACGTATATACTTACACACTGGATGTACAATTTACAGATGGTAAAAAATATAAAAAAACTGGAGATATAACTTTGTTAAGATAAATAGAGAAGTAGTAATTGAAAAATAAAAAAACCATATTATTCATATTGACAACGATTGTGCTGGCTGCATTTGCAGAGGCGCAGGATTTGCATTACTCGCAATTTTTTAATAACCCGCTTACGGTAAATCCTGCAAATACAGGGTTTATACCAGATGCCGATTACAGGCTTGGTGCAAGTTACCGCAACCAGTACTCATCTATTTTGGCGGAGCCTTATAAAACAATCAGTATTTATGGCGATGCGCAGGTATTACGTAGCAAG
>JAYVUJ010000067.1:0-8428 GCA_043788035.1 Ferruginibacter sp.
CAACCCAAAAGAAAACATGGATTTTTAAGGCAAACATGGTCCGTGATTTTGCCTGGAGCAGCAGCCGTAAATTTATATGGGATGCAATGCCCGTAAAAGTAGAAGGCAAAAAAGTTATGTGTATGAGCGCTTATGGAAAAGAGGCTTACCCGCTTTACCGCAAGTACAGCACCAAAGTTGTTGCTCATACCATAAAAACCTATTCTAAATTTACTATCCCCTACCCATACCCCGTAGCGCAAAGCCTGGAAGCAGCTAACGGTATGGAATACCCGATGATATGCTTTAACTATGGACGTACAGAAAAAGATGGCACTTACAGCGAGGCTACAAAAAATGGTATGCTAGGTGTGGTGATACATGAAGTTGGCCATAACTTTTTTCCGATGATCATCAACAGCGATGAAAGGCAATGGACATGGATGGATGAAGGATTAAACTCTTTTGTAGAATATTTAACCGAAGAATTATGGGATAATAAATTTCCTGTAGGCAAAGGCCCGGCATATAAAATTGTTGATTATATGAAGCTGCCGAAAGACCAGCTGGAACCTATTATGACCAACAGTGAAAATATTATCCAGTTTGGCCCTAACGCCTATAGCAAGCCATCTACCGGCCTAAATATGTTAAGGGAAACTATTATTGGCAGGTCCTTATTTGATTATGCTTTCAAAGAATACGCAAAGCGCTGGGCGTTTAAGCACCCAACACCGGCAGACCTTTTTCGTACTATGGAAGATGCCAGTGGCGAAGACCTTGACTGGTTTTGGAGAGGCTGGTTCTATGGCACAGAGCCTTGCGATATTAGCCTGGATTCTGTTAAATGGGCAAAGCTTACAACAGATAGCCTTAACCCGATAGTGGGCGGCAATACTATCACCCGACGTATTGCAAAACCATTGTTGAACCCGTTTGATGATATTTCAAAAACGAGGAACAGGGATGACAATACAATAACTTTTGCAACTGATGCAGATACTTCTTTAAGGGATTTTTACTGGCGTTATGATAGAGGTCTGGTAAAAGTAGATAGTACACCAATTCAAGTTACAATACCGGTTGCCGTGGCTGATACTTTTACCAACCAGCAGAAGACGGATTTAGCGGGCAGCAAAAATATGTACGAGCTAACCTTTAGCAATAAAGGCGGTTTGCTAATGCCTATTATTATTGAGTGGACTTATAAAGATGGTACCAAAGAAGTTGACCGTATACCCGTACAGGTATGGCGCAAAAATGAAAATACAGTAATTAAGACTTTCTTAAAAGACAAGGAAGTGGTTTCTATTAAATTAGATCCATTGAGGGAAACTGCAGATATTAACGAAGCCAACAATGTTTGGCCTTCTGTTGAAACACCTACTAGCTTTCAATTATTTAAAGCACGCAGCGGTACAGGCAGGGGCGGTGCAACTGGCAATGTTAACCCTATGCAAAAGGAAATTAAAAAGTAGTTTTTATCACATAGGATTATAAAAAGCCGCTCTGTTTGGAGCGGCTTTTTTGTGCCGGGAATAGGCAACGCTTCCCCAATGAGTCTTACAAAAATATCCTTTTATTAGTATTGTCATAAAGCTAAAATAAAAGCCGCCCCAAATAATGGAAGCGGCTTAATAGTATCGATTATTATAGATTACCTATTCCTTTTCTCCTCTTCTTATACCATCCCCAACATTATTTGCCGGGGCTGCCTGAGGCGCATGCTGAACAGGTAAATCCCGGACATTTTTCATTTGTTGCCTGGGCTGCATTACTGGTGCCTGGCTTTCATTTCGTAGCGGCCTTGTTTGCGCAGGGCCTACCGTTCTAAATACGCGTGGCTGTGGGTTACCTACAGGCTGTACGGGCTTAGGCTGTTCTGGCGGCCTTTGTGGCTGCACATTGTTGTTGCCATTATTATTATCTCTAGCTGCACCTGTATTGTTTGCAGGCTGCAAAGGCGGCGCAGGCTTAATATCCCTGCGGTTATCTGTATTTTCCGGGTGTGACGACCTTTGTTGCTGCGCATTGTTATTGCCATTATTATTATCCCTTGGTAAACCATTATCAGTGCCGGCTGGCAAACCATTATTGTTTACTGGCTGCAAAGGTGGAGCAGGTTTAATATCCCTGCGAGGATTTGTATTTTCCGCGTGGGGTGCAGCTTGTTGATTGCCCCTTTTATTATCCCTTATAATGCCATTATTGTTATTATTTGGTTGAGTTAAATTTTGCGGATTGCTATTAGTATTGCCTGGCCTTGTTATGTTATTTTGACTGGCATTATTATTATTTTCCAGATGCGGGTTTTGAACCACCGGCCTATAAACATCTATTACATTGCTATTTTGGTTAGGCTTGTTTATATGGTTTACTTCTTTAAATGTTACAGGCTCAATTTTATTTTTTGTAAACCTTTGCACTTCGCCAACCTCCGGGCCCTTGGCATAATAATTATTTGTACGGCTGTTATTGTAGTTATTAATGATGGTAATGTTGGTGATGTTTGTATTGTTGATATGGTTATTATTACGCACAATTACATTATTAACATTCCTATCATAAATATGCTCTCTTGGTACCATGTTCCAGTAAGCAGGATGTGGGCGCCAGCTATTATACTGCACGCCAACGTTAACCTCGGGCACTAGCGGTGCCCATGCATAATAATTATTTACGCTTCCCCATGTAACCCAGGCTGGGCTCCAATCGTAGCCGGGTACCCATAGCCAGCCATAATTATCATCGTACAGCCAGCGCCCATAATGAAACGGCGCCCAGCCCCAGTTATAATTGCTTTGCCATGCCCAGCCCTCATTGCTGTAACGCCATTGCCCATTTGTTGCATACGGCCTAAAGCCCGCACCTACATTGGGGTTCCACACATTACCGTAGCCGGGGTAGTTGAGCCAGTTGCCGTAAGGCGATAAATTGTCGTAAAAAGATTGATAGGTTACCGGGCTGCCCTCCTCCTGGTAATTGCTTTGTGTTACATAATTACTGCTGGCGCAACTGGAAAATAGAATGGCAACTACCACCAGTACACTCACCATTTTTATAATTGGTTTCATCTTTTTTCATTTTAATTTAATTGTTAAATGCAACTTTAAGACTAAAAATATCACCGAAAATTATAAAGCTTTTATGGATAACTAAACTTTAACAAAAGCTATTTAGTGCAGGATAATGTAGCCTTTATAGGTAAGCATCTACATTAGTGCCTAAATAAAAAAGCCTTCCATAAGATTAATAATCCAGTGGAAGGCTTGAGTTGATAAATGCATTTTACTTTGCTCCCGGAGGACAGTTTTTTCTTAAATAATCAGTGTACAATGTTGCCAGGTGCAACCTCGTCCCTTCCCCTTCGGATATGCTGTGCGTGCGGTTAGGGTAAGCCATAAACTGAAACTGCTTATTGTATTTTACCAGTTCATTTAGCAGCACTTCTGCATTGTCGTACTGTACGTTATCGTCGCCAGTGCCGTGTATGTACAATAAATTTCCTTTTAGGTTTTTGGCATTGGTTACTGGTGAGCCGTTAATAAAATCTTCCCTATTATCCTGTGGCAATCCCATGTAACGTTCCTGGTAAATATTATCGTAAAATAACTGGTTTGCAACTGCTGCTATAGCAATGCCCGTCTTAAATATTTCAGGGTACTGAAACATAAGGTTTAAGGTAGATGAGCCACCGCCGCTCCAACCCCAAACAGCAACCCTATCTTTATCAAAGTAAGGTTTCTCCATTATTTTCTTTGCTCCCATTGCCATATCACGTATGTTGATGGTACCAATTTTTCTATAAATAGCTTTGCGCCATTCGGCGCCCTTTAAAGACGGCGTACCCCGGTTATCAACGCCTACCTGAAAATAGCCATCCTCGCTCATATCGCCCATGTATAAAAAATTTCTGTGGTTGCCATAAATGTCGCCCACGGTAGAAGCTGCGGGCTCGCCATATACGTAAAAAACTACCGGATATTTTTTGGTGCTGTCAAAGTTTTTAGGATAGTTTAGCCAGGCATCCAGCGTAATGCCATCTTCGGTTGTTACGGATATATATTTTATAGTAGAATTTTGATTTGTTATTATATTGTTGGCAATAGATAACTTTTGAGCAACGGGCTTACCATCAGGCAGCGATACCCATTCTTTTATATAGCTGGTATTATAGCTGCTAAACTCGTGGCTAGCCCATTTGCCATTAGGTGTAATCGTATAACCGTGCGTCCCTTTTAAGCCTGGCAGTGTTACCAATACGGCACTGCTCTTGCCATCCATTTTTACTTTATAAAGATATAGCTGCGTCGCATTATCTGGTGAAGCCATAAAATAAATAGTATTGGTTGCTTCATCAATGCATTTAATAGATTCAATATCGTACTTGCCGTTGGTAAGTAAAGTTTCCTTTTTCCCATCCCGGCTAATTTTATACAAGTGGCGCCAACCATCTTTTTGGCTTACCCAAATAAATTCTTTGCCTTTGTTTACCCATTCCCATCCTGTTGGGTCGTCCTGGTTCCAGTAGCTTTTTATTTCTATCCATGCCTTATCATTTTCTGTATAAAAATTGCGGCTGGTGCCATCGGCGCTATTGCAATAAAATAATTTGCTCTCCTGCTGTTTACGGTTTAATTGCTGCACAACAAGTGTGTTCGCATCTGCCCACTCCATGCGTGGAAGATAGTGCTGCTGCGGATCTCCTTCAATAGCCATCCATTTAACTGCACCTCCATTTACATTTACCACACCTATTTTTACAGGCGATGGTGCTTCACCTACTTTTGGGTATTCAACAGGTACCACGTGCGAATAAATAGAGTCTGTCGTATTGAGCATCAGATAGTCCCTTATCTTAGTTGCATCTACCTGCCAAAAAGCAATACTTACGCCATCCGGGCTCCAGCGAAAACCATCGCGGCAGCCAAACTCCTCTTCGTATACCCAATCAAATGTGCCATTAATTAGTTTGCGTGTACCGTCTTGCGTTAGTTGTATTATTTTGCCGGTGGCGATATCTTCTGTAAATAAATTATGCCCGCTTACGTAAGCTGCCTTTTTTGCATCCGGGCTAAACTTTGCATACATCAGCGATTGCGAAGGTTTGTCTTTGCCCAATTGTACCAGCTTATGGGCGGCAATATCAAGTACCCAATAATCGCCCAGTGTTTTATAGCGCCACACTTTAGCCGTATTTGTAAAAATTAATAGCTTGGTATTGTCGGTGCTAAAAGTAAACGAAGCTACGCTTACAGGCTTGCCTTCAGTGGTAATCAGCTGCTCTTTTGTAATAACCGTAGAAGCTTCGCTGGTGCGGATATCAACTTTAGCGATGCCCTCATTTTGAACAGCATAATAACTGTTGCCATCAGGCGTAAATTGCATAGACTCCTTAAACTGCGCCGCCGCCCATTGTACACTTACAATAATAAATACCGCTAAGGATATTGGCTTTTTAAACTGCATATTTTTTTTGGTTTAATAATTTAAAATTAAGCAAATAACATACAAGGCACTATAAAGTTTACGTTTTTAAAAGGTATAAACTCTATAGTGCTGCGTACCAGTAAACAAGGTAGCAATTTGAGGAAGAGTACCAATAGATATAATGTACAAGACTGCGACGCCACCGAGGCCCACATAGCTGCTGTATTGGTCCGGACAAAAAACATTATTAGCAACAAAAACAATTATGGCGGATTGGTTTCACTACCTTGAAGGTCTAAAACAATAACGATGAAAATTGCTTTTCATGGAGCCGCACGAACGGTGACCGGCTCTAAACATTTGCTTACCTTAAAAAATGGCAAAAAGATTTTGTTGGATTGTGGCATGTTCCAGGGTATGGGCAATAACACCGATGCGTTAAATGCCAGCTTTGGCTTTAAGGCGCAGGAAGTAGATTACCTGATACTATCGCATGCGCATATTGACCATAGCGGGCTAATACCCAAGCTGGTAAAAGATGGTTTTAAAGGAAAAATATTTGCCACACCGGCTACTAAAGATTTAGCCACTGTTTTAATGGATGACAGCGCCGGCATACAAGAGAATGACTTAAAGTTCGTAAACAAGCGCCATGCCTCTGAAGGCTTGCCAAACTTGCTGCCACTTTACACTTCAGCCGATGCGATTGCGGCAGAAGCACTTTTTGTAATAGTAGATTATGATACCTGGCATACCATTGAAGAAGGCATAGAATTTTGTTATACTGATGTTGGCCATATCATTGGCAGCACGGCCATACATTTAAAAATTACAGAAAACGGCAAGCTTACCCGCCTTACATTTAGCGGCGATGTAGGCCGATACAGGGATGTGATTTTAAAGCCGCCTGCAATTTTTCCGCAGGCAGATTATATATTGATTGAAAGTACCTACGGCAACAGCCTGCATGATGAACATAACCCCACCCCGGATGCGCTGCTAAAATGGATTGAGCATACCTGCATCTCTAAAAAAGGCAAGTTGATTATGCCTGCCTTTAGCGTTGGGCGCACGCAAGAAATTTTATATGCGCTTAACCAGTTGGAGTTAGAAAACCGCCTGCCCCCCATTGCTTATTTTGTTGATAGCCCGCTAAGCCTTAAAGCAACTGCCATTATAAAAAGCTACCCAAAATATTTTAATGAGCGCATACAAAAAGTATTACTACTCGATGATGACCCGTTTAGTTTTAAAGGGCTGCAGCTTATTGAATCGGTAGAAGAATCTAAGAATTTAAATTATTATAAAGAACCTTGCGTAATTATTTCAGCAAGCGGCATGGCAGAGGCAGGGCGCGTAAAACACCATATCAGCAACAGTATAGAAAACAGCCGCAACACGATTTTATTGACTGGCTACTGCGAGCCAGGTTCGTTGGGAGGCAAGCTGCTACAACATCCTAAGGAAGTAAGCATATTTGGGCAATACCACGAAGTAAATGCAGAAGTAGGTCAGCTACGCAGCATGAGCGCACATGGCGATTACGAAGACTTATGCCATTTTTTAGCTTGCCAAGATGCAAGCGCCGTAAAAAAGTTATTTTTAATACATGGCGATTACGAAGTGCAATTAGATTTTCGCCAACGATTAATACGTAAAGGTTTTACTGATGTAGAAATACCAGAACAACATTCGGAATGGGAACTACTTTAGTTTTTTGTTTGTAGTTTTTTGTTTTTTTTCAATTCAAATAGCAATCAAGTAACGCATTACTCTTAGGGACTGAGAAAATTCTTAATCCTCTATTCAAGGCCGTTAAGTTAAGGCTTGTTTGTTTTTTACCTTACCCCCGACCCCTCTCCAAAACGAGATGGGAGCTTGGCCCCCTTGGTGCAAAAACCTCTTAACTTAACGGCATTAATTCTTAATTTTTAATTTTTCATTCTTAATTAGGTTTTTTGTTGCCCCAGGCAATACAGCAGCCATGTGGATCTTCATTGGCGTAGCACTCTTTTACATAAGTTTTCCATGGGATCTTTTTCCACTATGTATGGGGCTTATGCTGTATTAAACCGTACACTGCAATCCATTATTCTATTTTTTCGTTAAACAAACAAAAATTGTAATATCGCCCCCTAAATGGCAGGCTATTGCTTGCCTAAAAAATTAATGGCACCGCCTTTTTAATCAACCCTAAAAAAAAACCAATGCTTAAGAAAATCCTGAAAATTATATCAATAACCTTACTGGTAAGTATTGTTGCTGCTTTTGCGGCGCCTTACTTATTTAAAAGCCAGATAGTATCGCTGGTAAAAAAAGGGATCAATAAAAGGATTAATGCCAAGGTTGATTTTAAAGATGTAGACATTTCCTTTTTTCGGCATTTTCCCAAAGTAGCCGTTGGCTTGGATGGATTGCAAATTGTTGGTAACGGCGTATCCGACGCAGATACCTTGATATCAGCCAACAGGATAGATGCAGCACTAAATGTTATGAGCGTAATAAAAGGCAGCGATATGACCATCTATTCCATCAATGTAGAATCGCCCCGCATTCATGCTATCGTTTCTAAAGACAGCCTCACCAATTGGGATATTATGAAGCCTGATAGTGCAGCCGTAACTGCTACAAAAAGCAAGCCTTACAAAATGGCATTGCAACAATATGCGGTGCACAATGCGTACATCAGTTATAAAGATGAAACTGCAGGCATTGGCACAGAAATAACCAATTTAAACCATGAAGGAAGCGGCGATTTTACAAGTGATCTGTTCACTTTAAAAACTACAACTACTGCCGATGCGATAACGGTAAGTTATGGAGGTATCCCTTACTTATCCAACGCTAAAGCAGTAATAGATGCAGATATACAGGTAGACAATAAAACAAACACTTGAAATTTTATAGAATTAGGTATTTTATTCGCAAGTACTTTTTAGTGTTAGCTAAGGCTGTGGTTCGTACTGCATTATTTAGCTGATTAATTCATCAAATATCTGCTTCCTGCAATTCCTTAAAT
>JAYVUJ010000068.1:0-9474 GCA_043788035.1 Ferruginibacter sp.
TTGGCTGTATATTATTCACCTTTGGAAAAAGCCATATTTGAAAAAGTGTCACTGGATCAGTGGCTGATTCGTTAGCCTCAGAATGTTCTACACCTGTGCCTGCACTCATTATTTGTACATCACCAGCTTTAATAATACCTTCGCCACCAGTGTTATCTTTGTGTTTTATGGCACCACTAAAAGGAATTGTTACAATTTCCATATTATCATGCGGATGTGTAGGAAACGCTCCACCACCGGCTATGAAATCATCATTTAAAACCCTTAATGCCCCAAAATGTATTTTATCTGGATTTTTATACTGACCAAAGCTAAAATAAAATTTAGGTTTTAACCATCCATGGTCTGCTTTGCCCCTATCGGATGCTTTATGCAATATTGTTTTCATTCTATATTTTTAAAGTTAACCTTTCGATATCAATGTTTAACCATCAATATTAATACCAAATTTACCTGCTGACAAATTAGCAAAAAAATACCCCTCATTTAAAGGGGCTTTTATTAATTAAAACTTGTCATTTCATTATAATCGAGTGGCACTTTGTTATCCTCTTCCCTGCTTTCATTATATTCTACAATAAAATTATTCCTTCCTTCGCCGGTTACAATAATCAGGTATTTTTGTTGGGATAGTTCGAGCAGGCTTAAAAAAAGGAATAAAGCGTGAATCCTATCATTACATATTTCAAATATTTTTTCAAAAGATGCATTTTTTGCGGCGCGGCAGGTACTTATCATATACTCACGGGTTTCTTCCATGGTATAATTATACTGAACAACGGTATGCACTGGCTTATGGTTTTTATCGTGCAGGCGCTGTACTATTTTCTCAAAAGCTTTCATCAGCTTAAATAAAGTAACCGCTTGTATCTCCGTGCCTTCCCCAGCTTCTTCGCCAATTTGAGATAATTCCCTATGTAAATTACCCCGCTTTAACATCAGCATACGAACTTCTTCCATTTCAGCCATTTTAGTAGAGGCTTCTTTAAATCTTTTATATTCCAGTATTTTGTTAATCAATTCCTGCCTGGGGTCAATTTCATTTCCCTGTTCATCTATCTCTTTACGCGGTATTAGCATTTTGGCTTTTATACGCATAAGGGTGCTAATAAATAAAATAAACTCGCTGCTCAACTCAATATTTAATTTTTCCGTTTGGTGGATAAAATCTAAAAAGTCATTGGTTAATTTGGTAATAGGGATATTATAAATGTCCAATTCATCCCTTTCAATAAAAAATAGTAATAAATCAAACGGCCCTTCAAACTGGTCTAACTTTATTTGGTAGCTGATATTTGTCACAAAAAATATTAAATAAATAGATAAAAAAATCCTTCGGTAATTAGCCGAAGGACAAATGTATAAATAAGTTAAGAGAGATTAGTACTTAAACGCAAAACCAACGCCCAATGTGGATAATACCTGCAAACCTATTGCATGTTCAGGTGCTTGCGGGTTTTTAACATTATCATCATATAACATATCAATAGAATAACTTACCTGAATGAATTTGCCAATGCTGCACTTAAATTGATTTGTCCAAAACACATCAACATTTTCTGGCTTGGTTAGATAATTACTATACAAATCGAGTTTTGAGATGTAGGTTACATTCTTAAAAATATCTTTTCGATAAGAAGCCGTAATAAATGCCCCAAATTCACCTTTAGTTTTTTTAACAGGATTAACGCCATATAAAGTTGCCAAAGGTGTTTCTACATTGCCATTAAAAATACCGTCAGGCGAAACATAACTGTATGGGCCGTTACTAACAATCGTCCACCGCGTAGCAACTGGCGAGCCAAATACAGTGAACCAGGGCTTTGGCGTCCACTCCAGGCCTGGCGCCACTACAAAATATGCTGGGGCAAAAAAACCAGAGTTCCTTCTTTTAGCAGTAGTGCCAAAATAGCCATATTCGTAACCATTGGTAAGCTGAGATCTTAGCTGCCCCAATAAAGAAAGGCGCAAATTTTTCCAATGTTCGGGGGTATACCCAAATTTTGAAGTAAAATCTATACGGTCATTTATTTTTCGGGTGCCTAAAGTGGTAGTTTTTACAAGCCCATAATTTACATCAAGTATATTGTCCCATGTTTTTTTGCCCCATTTTCTGGAAGCATAAGCATTTATTGAAGCCGCAGTTGACAATGAAAACTTATCTCCGCCGGCAGCAACCCAATTGCTATTTCCAACCTGGGTTAAGTTTAGGCTGAAAATCAAGCCTTTTGTCCACCCCTGCGCATTTGGCTTTTTTGTAGTATCAGTTGAAGTTGAAGTACTGGCAGTAGTTTTTAAAGCTTTTACAGAAGCATCTTGCGCAGCTACTTTAATAAAAAAAATAGTCAAGATAAGTATGGTCACAAATTTTTTCATAAGAATTATTTTAAAAATGACAGCTATCGATAAAAATAGCCGTTGTAAACTAACTTAAAAAATTACTTTTTTAAGTTGTCCCGTATTTCCATTAATAATTTATCTGTTGAAGATGGCTCTTTAGGGTCAGGTACTTTTTTATTTATTACTGAGTTCATAGCTTTAACTACACCAAACAATACTAAACCAATAACAATAAATTTTAAAATTGCAGAAAGGAAATTACCATATTTTACTAACCCCCAGGTAAGTTTATCAAGATTTTCAACATGGGCCGCTTTTAAAGCTGGTGTTAGTAATAATGGGGTTATAACATCATCTACCATTGATGATACTATGGTACCAAACGCAGCCCCAATTACTACCGCAACTGCAAGGTCAACCACGTTGCCTTTAAGTATAAAATCCTTAAACTCTTTAATAAATCCCATAATGATAAGTTTTACATTTAAAATTGAATTACACGTATTATAATACTAAAGTATATTTTTTACTCAGGTTTCCAATAATAATTAATAAAAACCCATTTAAAAAGGCAATCCCAAAATCTATTTTATAATACCTACTTTGCGTATTTTATAATATGAACAAGAAGTTTTTAGATTGGCTAATATTTACATTACTTTCCCTTATTTGGGGCAGTAGTTTTATTTTAATGAAGGTAGGGATGCAGCAACTTTCCTCTTACCAGGTTGCTGCATTACGCATTTTTTCTGCAGGGCTGGTATTATTGCCAATCACTATAAAATACATAAAAAGCGTACCCTCTAATAAGCTATTTTTAATATTCATATCTGGCAGCATTGGTAATTTGTTACCAGCTTTTTTATTTTGCATAGCGGAAGAAAAAATAGACAGTGGGCTGGCTGGCACATTAAATTCTCTTACGCCAATATTTGTAGTTGTTACAGGGTATATCTTTTTTAAAATCCAAACATCCATAAATAAAATGATTGGCATTTGTATAGCTTTTACGGGTAGCTTTTTATTATTGTTCAGTACAAGCCATCTACAGCAAAGCATGCATTTTTCTTTGGTGCTACTAGTAGTGCTTGCCACTATTTTATATGGTTTTAACGTAAATATGGTTTCAAAAAAAATAAACGGCATTTTATCCTTGCATATTGCAGCAATTGCACTTAGCTTAAACGCCATCCCCGCTTTATTGGTGCTTATTTTTACTGGCTACTTTACCTTACCGCTGGGCGATAAAAATATGCTGCTAGCAACAGGCGCATCCGTTGTGTTAGGTGTGCTTGGTACTGCAGTAGCAACAGTAATATTTTATGTACTGGTAAAAAGAGCAGGCGGCGTTTTTGCTACAATGGTTACCTATGGCATTCCATTTATAGCTATTGGATGGGGGTTTATTTATGGAGAAGCATTTGGATGGCAACAGGCAATTTGCCTGCTGATAATATTAACGGGCGTCTATTATAGTAATAAAAAAATAAAGCCTTCAAGGCTTCAACAATAATTATAAGCAAAAAAAATCTCCATAAAATAAATTATGGAAACTTTTATATTGTACAATGTTTTATTTAAGAAGCTGTGGCAGTAGATATAGTTGTCTTAACTTTTTTAGCCTTAGATTTTTTAGTTTTGATCGGTGTAGCCACAACTGGGGTTGCAGGGGTAACTGTAGCTGCAGGGGCTGTTGTTTTTCCTTTATCAAATTCATCTGCTGTTAATACATCGCCGGTAAAAGTAATGCTTTTCAATTCGTCTACACCAGCAAATTTAACTGTAAGGTGCTTTTCAAAATGACCAGCATTTGCTGCGTTGAAAGTGGCATTAATAACACCAGTTTTACCCGGGGCAATAGGTTCTTTTGTATAATCAGAAATTGTACAGCCACAAGTTGGGTTCGCTTGCTCAATTATTAAAGGAGCGTTGCTTATGTTGGTTACTGTAAAAGTTCCTTTACTAGGTATACTTTGTTTGATTTTGCCGAAATCGATTGTTTCATTATCAAATTTAGCAACATCAGTTACTTTTTTTGCCTGCGGCTGTGCAAATACGCCTGAAGTAATTGCCATTACAACTGCCGAGAAGAATAATTTTTTCATGGTATTTTTTTAATTGTTTTTACTATTTAGATTTTAAATGTACAAATTCTGTTACAGATCTTTTAAGTTTACCAGCTCTTTATTTTCAGGGGCAGAGGTAACCGGTGTTTTCCAGACTTCCCCCTTAATAATAATTTGCTTTGTTTTTGTGTTGTTATAAGTAATAGTGATAGTTTTATTAAAAGGGCCTTCGCTTGCTGCATTATAACCAACAGTTATTGCTGTTTTTTGAGAGGGCGCCTGTATTTTATCCTTTTCCCAGCTTGGCGTGGTGCAACCGCAACTCGCTTGTACATTTATTATCTTTAAAGAATCAGTTCCATTGTTTACAACATCAAACACATAAGTAACTGGTTTTCCTTGTGGTATCTTGCCAAAATCATGGGCAGTTTCGTTTAAGACCAGTTCATCTACCAAAGGTTTAATTAAAGAAGAAGCATTATTTGTAGTTGATTTGTTATCAGCCATACTAACAGCAGCAACCTGTGCATGTAAAGAAAATGCAATTATAAGAAGCATAAAAAGGGTAGATAGTTTTTTCATTTGATATTAAATTTTGCGATTAATAAAACAAAGATACAAAAACGGATAAAATTGGTATAAATTGTTACCGTGTTATCTTTTTTTTAACAACCTTCACAACTATTATTTTACTTTTGTTAAATGGATACAGTTAATACCAACGATACTGCATTGCAGGAAAAACTGAGCTTCGATCATTTTAAAAATGAAGTGCTGAAAGATTACCGGATTAGCTGCGAAAGCAGGGAAACCAGCCTTGTTGGAAGAAAAGAGGTATTAACTGGAAAAGCTAAGTTTGGTATTTTTGGAGATGGCAAAGAAGTAGCGCAAGTTGCGGTAGCCAAATTTTTTAAGCCGGGCGATTTTAGGGCTGGATATTACCGCGACCAGACCTTTATGTTTGCCACAGGCATTGCCAATGTTGAACAGTATTTTGCACAACTTTTTTCTGACCCGGATATAAATAACGATCCCTTTAGTGCAGGCAGGCAAATGAATGCACATTTTGCCACAAAAAATGTAGATGCAAATGGTGATTGGCTGGACCTTGTAAATAGTAAAAATAGCAGTAGCGATATGGCTCCTACTGCAGGTCAAATGCCCAGGGCTTTGGGTTTGGCACTGGCATCAAAATTATTCAGAAACACACCAGCATTTAAACAACATGCTTCGTTAAGCAATAATGGAAACGAAATTTGCTTTTGCACCATTGGCGATGCATCTACCAGCGAAGGGCATTTTTGGGAAGTAGTAAATGCAGCGGGCGTGCAGCAGGTACCACTGGCAATTTTTATTTGGGATGATGGATATGGTATTTCGGTACCGAAAGAATTGCAGACAACCAAAGGCTCTATCTCAACCGCCCTTAGAGGTATGCAAAAAACAGAAGGCACCAACGGGCTAGATATTTATAAATTGAAAGGTTGGGATTATGCAGGCATGTGCGAAGTTTTTGAGCCTGCCATCCAAAAAATAAGGGATACGCACATACCTGCCATTTTTCACATAGAAGAAATTACACAGCCACAGGGGCATTCAACTTCGGGTAGCCATGAACGTTATAAGCATGCTGATAGGCTGGAGTGGGAGAAAGAATGGGATTGCATCAAACAAATGAAGGAATGGATATTAGAAAATGCCTTAGCGGAGGAATACGAGCTGAACGAAATTGAAATGAATGCTAAGCTCTTTATCAAAGAAAGCAAACAAAAAGCCTGGGATAAATATATTGCGCCTGTAAAAAAACAAGTAGCAGCATGCACGCCACTATTAAATGGGCTGGCAGAAAAACTTACCGGAGAAAATGTCGCTTCAATAAAAAGTATTGCACAGCAATTATCAAATAATAAAGAGCCTTTGCGCAGGGAAGTGATGAAAGCAATAGCCAGTTCGCTTGATATTGCGGGCAGTAACGTTGATGTAAAAGAAGTAAGTAATTATTATAATAGCTTAAAAGAAACCAATGCAAAACTGTACAATTCCTTTCTTTATAACGAAGGCCCAAAAAGTGCTTTAAAAGTAACGGTAATAAAGCCCTATTATGCTGAAGATGCAAAAATGGTAAATGGATATGAAATACTAAATAAATACTTTGATGCCTTATTTGCCAGTAATGATAAAGTAACCGCTTTTGGGGAAGATGTAGGTTTTATAGGCGATGTTAACCAGGGCTTTAGTGGCTTACAGGCCAAGTACGGCAAAGAGCGGATATTTGATAGCGGCATAAGGGAACTTTCTATTATTGGGCAAGGTATTGGGCTAGCTTTGAGAGGGCTGCGCCCAATTGCAGAAATACAATACATTGATTATATTCTATACGGCTTACAAACATTAAGCGACGATTTAGCCACCACGCATTTTCGCACTGCTGGCCAACAAAGCTGCCCGCTAATTGTACGTACAAGGGGACATCGTTTAGAAGGCATCTGGCATAGCGGCTCCCCCATGGGCATGATCATAAACTCTTTGCGTGGCATGTATATATGCGTGCCCCGTAACATGGTGCAGGCTGCGGGCATGTACAATACATTAATGCAAGGCAACGATCCAGGCTTAATGGTAGAGTGCCTGAATGGTTACCGTTTAAAAGAAAAACTTCCTTCCAACTTAATGGCTTTTACAGTACCATTAGGCATACCGGAAACTTTAAAAGAAGGCACTGATATTACCATCGTATCCTACGGCGCCACGCTACGGATAGTATCTGAAGCCGCTGTATATTTAGATAAAGCGGGCATTAGCTGCGAAGTGATAGATGTGCAGACTTTATTGCCATTTGATATAAACCACGATATCGCAGGGTCTTTAAAAAAGACAAACCGCATCCTTTTTGTAGATGAAGATGTACCTGGTGGTGCAGCTGGCTACATGTTTAATAAAGTAATGGAAGAGCAAGGCGGCTATAAACATTTAGATGTTGCGCCAAGAACGCTTACAGGGCAAAACCATCGCCCCTCTTATGCAAGCGATGGCGATTATTTTAGTAAGCCGAATATGGAAGATATTGTTAGGGTTATAAAGGAAATGATGGCTGAGTAATTGATCAAATTATTAATAAAATTAGTAGCATGAAGCTTACTTTATACCAGGTAGATGCTTTTGCAAGCAAAGTTTTTAAAGGTAACCCCGCAGCCGTAATCCCTTTACTACAATGGCTTGACACAGATATGATGCAATCCATAGCATTGGAAAATAATTTATCCGAAACCGTCTTCTTCACCCCTTCTGCCAACGGCACCGCCGATTATGATATCCGCTGGTTTACGCCTGCTGTTGAAGTAAATTTATGTGGGCATGCAACCTTGGCAACTGCATATGTACTATTCAATATTTTAGGGTTTAAAAAAAATAAATTAAAGTTTAGTTGCAAAAGCGGCATCCTTACAATAACTGAAAATGTTGGGCTGATAACCATGGATTTCCCTAGCTGGAAACCCGAAAGGCTGGACGTATACCATGATTCATTAAGTGAAATTTTAGGCGGCGTTGAAATTGTTGGCGTGTACAAATACCGCGATATTTTAATAGAACTTAAAGATGAAGGAACAGTAAAAAATTGCACTCCGGACTTTACCTTAATGAAAAAGCATTTTGATAAGATGATTATTACCGCCCCAGGCATAAAATGTGATTTTGTATCAAGGTTCTTTGCACCCGCAGCAGGTATTAATGAAGATCCGGTAACCGGTTCTGCCCATGCTCAACTCATCCCTTTCTGGAGCGAAAAATTAAACGAAAAGAAAATGCATGCCCTGCAATTATCTGCGCGTGGCGGCGAGTTATGGTGCCAACAGCTTAACACAGATAGGGTTTCAATAAGTGGCAACTGCGTATTTTACATGCAGGGAGAAATAACTTTACACGCATAAAAAAGCCGCTGTAAAAGCGGCCATTATTATTTCATGTTGTGGTATACCTTCTGTACATCTTCATCTTCCTCTAATTTATCAATCAGCTTAAATACATCCTGCGCAGCTTCTTCGCTAAGTTCTGATGTATTCATTGGTATGCGGGTAAGTTCAGCTGTAATTATTTCAATTTTCTTTTCTTCCAACGCCTTGGCCATATGCCCAAACTCTGTAAATGTGGCACGGATAATAATATTGCCTTCGCCATCCTCCCCTATTTCTTCCAGCCCGTAATCAATTAATTCCAGTTCCAAATCATCTGCATTAAGCCCATTGTTTTTTACCTTAAACTCGCCTAAACGGTTAAATGTAAAAGCAACACTTCCACTGGTACCAAGGCTTCCGCCACTTTTAGTAAAATGCATCCTTACATTTGCCACCGTACGGGTTGGGTTATCAGTTGCAGTTTCTATCAACAAAGCAATGCCATGAGGTGCATAACCTTCATAGGTTATTTCGTCGTAACTACTGGTATCCTTACCCATTGCACGCTTAATAGCGGCTTCTACCCTATCTTTTGGCATACCACAGGCACGTGCATTCAGGTAACACCTCCTTAAAGCAGGGTTATTATCCGGCTCAGGGCCAGCTGCTTTTACTGCTATAACAATTTCTTTACCAATACGTGTAAAGTTCTTTGCCATTTTATCCCAACGGGCAAACATCGAACTTTTGCGTACCTCAAATATTCTTCCCATAATTTTTTAGTTTAACTGTATGCGCACTTTACTTATTGGATTGCAAAATTAGGGAAAATCATTTTTTTTGTATAATTATGATAAAAGCGTCGAAGTAAATAGTTTTCTTATTTTTTCTCCAGGCTAATAAATGGCGCACCCATCTTGTCCTCCAAAGAAGTATTACGGAGTATTTAAAGGTAGAAAGCTTTAGCAATTGGCAGAGTCAGGATTCTGTCTCTGGAGGGAAGGGAGGCTGTAGTTCAATTTAAAGTTTACATTTTTTAAAAAGATGTAAACTTTAAGATGCATTCACTAATTTTAACCAGCATGGCAAACTCACTTTTACAGGTACAGAATTTATCCATCAATTTTACTGCGGAAGGCGCTACTACCAACGCAGTAAAAAACATTTCTTTTAGC
>JAYVUJ010000069.1:0-7398 GCA_043788035.1 Ferruginibacter sp.
AAAATATTTTACGCCCGCTTGGTATGGCAAATACAAAATGGGAGTACACGCAAGTACCCGGAACGCTGCTGGCACACGGCTACCGCTGGTTAAACGAGCAATGGGTAGAGCAGCCAATGCTTCACCATGGAAGCTACGGCGCAATGGGCGGGCTCATTACTTCCATTGAAGATTTTAGTAAGTATGTAGTCTTACATCAAAACGCATGGCCACCTACCAATTATAAAGATAATGGCCCAATAAAACGCAGCTCCTTACGGGAGATGCACCAGCCCTGGAATATTAGTGGATTGTACCCCCACAACAAATTTCCAACCGGGCGGGAATGTGCTACCATGTCGGCATATTGTTATGGTTTAAGCTGGATAAAAGATTGTGAAAACAAAGTCTACGTAGGCCATAGCGGCGGCTTGCCGGGCTTTGGCAGCCAATGGCGTTTTTTGCCGGAGTACGGCATTGGTATTATTTCGTTTGCCAACCTTACGTATGCCAACGCAGGCGCCATTAACCTGCAGGTGCTGGATACCATTATAACGCTGGCGCATTTGCAGCCACGACAATTGCCACCATCCGATATACTGCAGCAAAAAAGCAAAGCTCTCGCCAGCCTGTTGCCCAACTGGGATAATGCCGAAGCAAGCCATCTTTTTGCCGGCAACTTTTTTATGGATTACCAACTGGATGCTTTACGCAAAGAAGCCACGGTAATTTTTGCGGATGCCGGTAAAATTTTAAAAGTAAATGATGTATTGCCTCAAAACCAGTTGCGGGGTAGTTTTATCATCGAAACCGAAAAGAAAAATATTGAAGTATCTTTTACATTAACGCCCGAAAACCCACCGCTGATACAGGAGTACCATATCCAAGGTGTACAAAAAACAGGTAAGCAATAGTATCCGGCATCCAGCCAATTTTATTTTGTCACTTGTAAATATTTAATAATCCAGCAGTAATTTTTATGGATCCAACACAATCGGCTTCAAAGCCTCATTACCCTATACTTGATGGCTTGCGCGGCGTGGCAGCTATCATGGTGGTTGCCTTCCATATTTTTGAAGCAAATGCTACAAGCTCCCTCGACCAGATTATCAACCACGGTTACCTGGTCGTTGATTTCTTTTTCCTGCTCTCTGGTTATGTTGTTGGGTATGCCTACGACGGCCGTTGGGGTAAAATGACGATTGGTAGTTTTTTAAAGCGGCGCCTCGTAAGGCTTCAGCCAATGGTTGTAATGGGCTCGGTAATCGGTGCGATATGTTTTTATTTTCAAGCCGGTGTTTTGTGGCCGGCAATAAGCAACACGCCGGTGTGGCAAATGCTGATGGTGATGGTTATTGGGTTTACCCTACCGCCAATACCATCACCATGGATATACGCGGCTGGGCAGAGATGCACCCTTTAGATGGACCTGCATGGTCGCTATTTTTTGAATATGTAGACAATATTTTTTACGCTCTTTTTGTAAGGAAGTTTTCAAAAACAGCGCTTGCGATATTGGTGGTACTGTCGGGAGTGGCATTGTTGCATCTTGCAATAACAAGCCCCCGCCGCGATGTTATCGGCGGGTGGTCCATTGATGCAACGCAACTGCATATTGGTTTTGCAAGGATGATATACCCATTTTTTGCAGGTTTGCTGCTCAGCCGCATAAGCAGCTATTACCTGTTAAAAACGCTTTTTTTATTATGTGGTTTATTGGTGGCGCTGGTACTGGCAATGCCAAGGATTGGCGGTAGCGGGCACTTGTGGATGAATGGGCTGTCTGATTCGCTGAGTATAATCTTTGTATTTCCGCTCATTGTATTTTTGGGTGCGGGCGGTGAGGTTAAGGGTAAATTTGCAGCCCGCCTATGTAGGTTTTTTGGTGATATCAGTTATCCGATATACATAACGCATTATCCCCTCATATACAATTACACCGCATGGGTCGCTAACACTAAAGTGCCGCTTCTGCAGGCATTCCCTGTTGGGCTATTGGTACTTTTTAGCAGTATAGCCCTTGCTTATGCGTGCCTTAAGTTGTACGATGAGACTGTGCGGCTTTGGTTAAAAAAGAAAGTATTAAAAGATGGATAACCCATCTCCCCTTGGAGAGGGGTTGGGGGTTGATGTTAAAAGAAACGGCTGATAAACTAACAGCATTAAATTAGTTTTGTACAACAATAATTTAGAGGGCTTTGTTATTCTCTTATCAATTTAAGCATACAACAATAATAAAATGAAAAAAGTATTTCTTTACACACTAATATGCTTAGCAACATTATCCTGCAGTAAAAATAGCAGTGGGGGCAATGGTACAACGCCTGTAGTAACACCGGTTACGCCTGTAACTGATAGCTTTGTTAAAGGGGCAGATATTGGCTGGCTTACACAGATGGAAGCTGCCGGTATTAAGTTTTATAACAGTGCCGGCACAACGCAGGAATGTATAGCATTATTAAAATCAGTAGGCATCAATACCATCCGGCTTCGGGTATGGGTAAACCCTGCAGATGGCTACAATAATATGGCTGATGTGGTAACAAAAGCGGTACGTGCAAAAAACGCTGGTATGCGCATTTTGATAGATTTTCACTACAGTGATACCTGGGCCGACCCTGGTAAACAAACAAAGCCCGCTGCCTGGGCCACGCAAGATTTTGCTACCATAAAAACATCGCTTGCAACCCACACAACTGCCGTACTTACTACATTAAAAAACAATAACGTAATGCCAGAGTGGGTGCAGGTGGGTAACGAAACTAACGATGGGATGCTTTGGCCAGATGGAAAGGCATCTACCAATATGCCTAATTTTGCACAGTTGGTCAATGCAGGGTACGATGCAGTAAAAAGTGTTTTCCCTACAGCAAAAGTAATCGTCCATATTTCCAATGGTTGGGATAATAGTTTGTTCCGCTGGATGTTTGATGGCTTAAAAACCAATGGTGCAAAGTACGATGTTATAGGGATGTCCATGTACCCAACGGCTGCTAATTGGGCAACTTACAACACGCAATGCCTTACCAATATGAACGATATGGTAAGCCGTTACAACAAAGAAGTAATGATTGTAGAAGCAGGCATGCCCTGGGATGATGCTACCAATAGCAATTCTTTTTTAACCGGCCTTATTGCAAAAACAAAATCTGTTGCCGGCAACAAAGGGCTGGGCGTTTTATACTGGGAGCCGGAAGCGTACAACAACTGGCAAGGCTATACGCTGGGTGCTTTTGACAACTCCGGCAAGCCAACTATAGCAATGGGGGCATTTTTAAAATAAGTATCTATCTGTGACTAGTAGCCATAAAAATACATTTGTTGCCCCGGCTAATACAGCAGCCATGTTGGGCTTCGGTGGCGTCGCACTCTTGTACAAATACAGCAGCTATCATCAACATTAATGAACTATGCACTGGGCATAAGCCAACAACAATAGTATTCACCATACGTAGTAACAGGCCGCGGGCAATCCGTACAAAAAAATACATTTAACCCTGGCTTTTAAAATGGTATTTTTATCAGCCAAAATAATCTACTATGCAAAAAGCCATCGTTTTCCTTTTATTGTTTTCTATCTTTTTAACTACCAGTATTACCGCCCAAACAACACCCCGTAAACGAATAAGTTTTGATGATGGCTGGGTTTTTCACCTGGGTAACGCATCAAATCCAGAGAAGGATTTTAACTACAGCATCGCCAACATCTATGCAAAATCTGCCGCCAATACAGGCGCGGCTATGGACGTAAATTTTAAAGATAGCGCCTGGAAAAAAGTAAGCGTGCCGCACGATTGGGCTGTTGAACTACCCTTTGCGCAGTCAGATAATTTTGATGTAATGGCGCATGGTTATAAGCCTGTGGGTGGGTTATTTCCGGCAACAAGCATTGGCTGGTACAGAAAACATTTTATGGTTGCCAAAGCCGATTCTGGGCAACGGTTCCAAATTCAATTTGATGGCATCGCAAGGGATGCCAACATTTGGCTGAATGGTTTTTATCTTGGTAATAACAAAAGCGGTTACCTCGGTGTTGCATACGACGTTACTGATTTTATTAATTTCAACAAAGAAAATATACTGGTAGTAAGGGCAGATGCTTCGCAATACGAAGGCTGGTTTTATGAAGGCGCAGGCATTTACAGGCATGTATGGCTTAACCAATTTAATAACCTCCATATTATAAACGATGGGGTTTTTGCTTACTCCAAAGTGAAAAATAATACTGCAATAATTTCTGTAGAAACAACTGTAGGCAATAAAAATGTCAATGCCGCTTCCACTTCCATAAATACGTATCTTACCAACCGGGATGGGCAAATAATTGCTATTTCAAAAGCACAGCCAGTAGCCTTAAACCCAGAGCAGGAAAAAACCGTTAAGCAGGATATTGAAATTACAAACCCAACGCTATGGTCGTTAGAAAACCCTTATCTGTACAGGGTTGTAGTGGAACTAAAATTAAACGGAAATATGGTGGATAGTAAAATAGTATCCTTAGGTATCCGTACCATCGACATAAAAAATACAGGTGTTTTCCTTAATGGGAAACATGTAAAAATTTACGGAACAAACAACCACCAGGACCATGCAGGCGTAGGCTCCGCCATGCCAGATTACCTGCAGTATTACCGCATTGGGTTATTAAAAAATATGGGTGCCAACGCATACCGTACCAGTCATAATGCACCCACGCCGGAATTGCTGGAGGCTTGTGATAGCCTTGGTATGCTGGTGCTGGATGAGCAGCGCTTACTAACCAGCAGCCCCGAATATCTAAACCAGTTCGAGCGTTTGGTAAAGCGTGACCGAAACCATGCATCCATATTTTTATGGAGTATTGGCAATGAAGAAGGCTATATCCAAAAAAACGATTATGGTAAAAGGATAGCACAAACATTCATCTCCAAATTAAAACAATTAGACCCCACCCGTACCTGCACCTACGCAGCAGATATGGGCAACGAATTTAGAGGTGTTAATGAAGTAATACCGGTAAGGGGATTTAACTATCGCCAATACGCGGTGGAAGCTTATCATAATGATCATCCTTTGCAACCTATATTGGGTACGGAAATGGGTAGCACAGTAACTACTCGTGGCGTGTATGAAAGAGATAGCATAAGAGCCTATTTGCCAGACCAAGATATTACCGCTCCATGGTGGGCAAGCAAAGCAGAAGACTGGTGGAAGCTGGCAGCGGTAAACGATTACTGGCTAGGCGGTTTTGTTTGGACTGGTTTCGACTACCGGGGCGAACCAACGCCCTTCGAGTGGCCTAACATCAACTCGCATTTTGGCATTATGGATGTTTGCGGCTTCCCCAAAAATATTTATTATTACTATCAAAGCTGGTGGACAGATAAAGATGTGCTGCACATTTCGCCGCACTGGAACTGGATGGGCAAAGAAGGAAAGCCAATTGATGTTTGGGTAAATACCAATGCAGATAATGTGGAGCTATTTTTAAACGGTGTAAGCTTAGGCAAAAAAGAGATGCCCCGCAATAGCCATTTGCAGTGGAGCGTTATTTATCAGCCTGGCACATTGCAAGCCGTTGCCTATAAAAAGGGAAAGAAATTATCTGCTAAAGTTCAAACTACCGGGCAGCCTGCAGAGGTAGTAATTACTCCTTTAAAAACAACCATCACCGCAGATGGTAAAGATGCCACAATAATTAATGTATCCATAATTGATAAAGAAGGCCGTGAAGTACCAGATGCCGATAACCTTATTAAATTTAACATTGGTGGCGAAGGAAAAATAATTGGCGTTGGAAATGGAGACCCCAGTACCCACGAACCCGACAAATGTGCAGCTGGTGCATGGCAAAGAAGTTTGTTTGGGGGTAAATGCCAGGTAATTGTACAATCAAATACTAATGCAGGCAATATAAAATTTGAGGCAACCGCAACTGGTTTATGGGCAGGCTCCACAGATATTGCCACCATAGCCCCACAAAATATTGCTACGATAACTGTTGATAAAAATTATATACTAAAAGGTGAAGCAGCAAAGTGTAGGAGCACGGACAAAATGCTTGGTGCCGATATTTCTTTCTTGCCGCAACTGGAAGATAAGGGGATAAAATTTTCTGATAAAGGCGTTACTAAAGATGCTATCGAAATTTTAAAAAGCCATGGCTTTAATTATGTAAGGCTGCGCCTGTTTAACGGCCCTGCAAATGATAGTGGCTACGCACCTGGAAAAGGCTTTTGCGATTTGGCGCACACACTTCAAATGGCAAAAAGGGTTAAGGCGGTCGGGCTTAAATTATTGCTCGACTTTCATTACAGCGATACCTGGGCCGACCCTGGAAAGCAGTACAAGCCTGCAGCCTGGAAGAACTTGTCTTTTACAGAATTAAAAAAAGCATTATACGAATATACAAAAAATGTGCTGCAGCAAATGAAAGATCAAGGCACGGTACCAGATATGGTGCAGGTGGGCAACGAGATCAATCATGGCATGGTTTGGCCAGAAGCCAGTATTGCTAATCCTGATAATTTGGCACAGCTTTTAAGTGCTGGTATTGCGGCAGTAAAATCGGTTAGCCCTTCGGTAATAATTATGTTGCATGTAGCCCTTGGTGGGCAAAATGATGAGTCTGTTTTTTTTATAAATAATATGCTTGCAAGAGGCGTGCGGTTTGATGTAATTGGCGAATCTTACTACCCTAAATGGCATGGTACGCTAAGTGGCCTGCGGGATAATTTAACTAACCTGATACAAAGGTTTAACAAAGACGTGGTAGTGGTTGAATACTCTCAATTAAAAGAAGAAGTAAATAAAATTGTTTTTGAATTACCCGATGGAAAAGGAAAAGGTACCTGTATTTGGGAGCCGCTAAGTACCTGGGAAACTATCTTTGAAAGAGATGGTAAAGCAAATAATTTATTGATGGAATACGATGATATAAAGCGGTCATTCATACCCTGATAATGAATTAAGCTATTGCAGATTATTATTTTTTCCTGCAATCCTGCAGCTAGTTATTGCCTCCAAATGCTTTTATATGAAAAGCATTTGGAGGCAATTTTTTGTACGCTTACTATTATCTCCAGCAATATTTAATCCCAGCAATTTTCAATAATCAAATTCAATCTGTATAGGCGAAATGCCTTTGCATTGATAGGCATGTGGGGTTATATAAAAATAGCGAGAACATTTAATATATGTTACGTAGCGAAGCCTCATATACAAACATCCAACTTTTAATGATTGACAAAAATAAATGCTATGCGCTCCGTAAAACTGTTCCTTCTTTTTTCTACAACATATTGTGCTGCTTTCACTCAGCTACGCCAAATACTTAAAAGCAACAGCATAAATAAGGAACACTACAGTTTCAATGCTAAAAGGCATCAACCAGATCATTTTATAGTTAACACATTTCAGGCGTTTTATAATGGCAGGTGT
>JAYVUJ010000070.1:0-7838 GCA_043788035.1 Ferruginibacter sp.
TGCGGTAATTTAGTGCAGTCAGTAACCAAATTTACAAAAGAACAAATACTGCAATATGCCCACACCGGTACCGGTGAGTGGACAGAACTGGCGCAGGAATACTGCGCTACTACAAGTGCTCCGCTTACGCTTGTATTTTCTGCACTGGAAAATGTTGGCTTAACGCCTACCGATATCCATAACATTGAGTATTTGTCTGATAAAAAAATTTTGGAGCAATTGCCCGGAGGCTTGCGCTGGTTGAAACACAATAAAAGAGAAGATGCTATCGCTTATTTTGATACTTTCGCCGACGTGCTGGAACAGGAATTATTGCAATCAATCGATATTAGTATTGAAGATATTACTGCTGTAAATGCTACTTTATCTTATAAAAATAAATTGGTTTTAGCAGATTAATTATATGCAGATTGTAATTTTATGTACATAGTTTTTTTATAAAATAGACACTTTTTTGATAAGTGCAGCCTCTCCGTCAAAGCTGCCTTATTCAATTTTTAGTACAGCCAAAAAGATATAAGTATCTTCATTCCATGAAAAATTTACTAAGGAACGTGTTGCAGAAAAATCGCCAGAACTTTCGGACGGTAGTGGATTTTAGCCCTTCCAGAGATAAACTATTTCTTTTCAATTTTACTGAAACCAATACAGAAATAAGGTCCAGCGATATTGCAGACACCGCCGTGTTTTCCCAGTATGTAAATTATAAATTAAAAAGTACCGACAGCAAATATGGTGTTGGTGGATATGCCGAAAACCGGATGCTGTATAGACGAAGTGAGCTTTTTGATACAGTACCAAAGGTATCCGCCCTCAATGGACAGCTTGAAGAACCAGAATCCCGCTCCATTCACTTAGGCATAGATATTTGGGGCCCGGCAGGCACAAAAGTTTATGTGCCCATTGGCGGCACGGTTCACAGCTTTGCCTACAATGATAATTTTGGAGATTATGGTGCTACCATTATTTTACAACATCAATTAGATACTATCGTTTTTCATACCTTATACGGCCACCTTAGCCTGGCAGACCTTACCAATATGAAGGAAGGGAAATATATTAGCCGCGGAGAATTGCTGGCACATTTTGGCGAGCCTAACGAAAATGGAAACTGGCCACCGCACCTGCATTTTCAAATAATTGAAGATATGCGGGTAAAACGTGGCGATTACCCAGGCGTATGCACTAAAAGCGAAAGTGAAAAATACCTGCAAAATTGCCCCGACCCGGATTTTATGTTGAATATGATGCAGTACGCCTCATTATGAAAAGAACTGCCGCAAGTAACTACTCCCAATAGAAGCAACAAACCTCCGCTCAGTAAAAATCCTTGTGCGTATCTTTTATCAGCGGATACCAATGCAAATAATCCAATTATTAAAGCAATTACACTTTACATTAAAAATAATATACCAAAGCCTTCTGCCTTGTGACTGTTTTGTCCATTCATTAGGAAGCCAAATGTCACGGCTAAGCCTAAATTAATCATGACTATTTTTAGAGGGAGTTTTATAAGTTGAATTTATCGGTTAAAATAATAAGCGACAATAAAAATTATTTTTGCGTTAAACCAAGGCTAATAAATAATGACTTAATGCCTGTTGAAAAAATAAAATTAGTTTAGTTAAAACCTTGTACATTGCTGCAAATAGAATAGCCAATCAGTAATTCTACCCCAACAAGCGCAATGCCGATAAGTAATAGCTTTTTTCCAGTCTTTCTTATTGCATCATCACTCCAAAATAATTGTACAATGCCAATAAGCATCATAATAAAAGGGATGCATACTAGTAAAATTAATATTTCCATGGTTGCTTTTTTTTAAAATCTAAACCCCATTAATTTTTTGTAATCACTTAAGTACTTAATTATATTATCAGTTTAGCAATAAAAATCAATGCCTGCTACAAGATGAACAGTCCGCATATATTGAGCAGCCAATCAACAATTCTATACCTAATAGTATACGCCCTATCAACAAGAATATCCTGCCACCTTTTGTTTGTGATAGATTAGTATCATTTAGTTTTACGGTGCTAATAATTGTTGAAATCAAAAGGGTTAATAGAAAAATTAATAAGATCACCTTAATTTTTTAAACAGGCAATGTTGTCCTTTCTAACTGTAATTTTTTTAAATATTCTTCTTTATCATCCCTGTAAAATAAGTTCATTGTTTCAAAAGGGATGATGCGCCCATCTTTATGTATGATGTGTACGCAACTTTTTTTAATGGCCCGTACATCAAAATCATAAGCATCAATAAACCGCATAATGATTATCCGAAAAATATTTTCGTATCCCAAACCAGGTGCTTCAATCTGCGGCAGGCAACAAAGTAATTGCTTCATATTTTCTTCTACCCTGTCAACCGAAATGCCCGTACTGAATATTTCTATCATCTTTTGTTTCAATACATCATCCTGTTCATAAATTATTGTGTTGCGGCTATTATCCAATAAATCCGCAGGGTCAATATATCTTGTTAACGGAAAAGTTTGCCCTGCAAGTTTTAATGCATACCCCATCACCAAAGCATCCGGGTTGCAAGGCACCGGTATTAAATCATTGGGTTTAAAAACGGTTGTTTGATCCAGTATTTTTTGGCGTACATCCGTAAGCGTTATCCTGTCTGTTGCCGGGTCAAAATTTTCGGTACGGCCTGCTACCTGCGTTGGTTGAAAGGTAACGCCACGCACACATTTTTGTAATAAAGCAAACTCTATTATCTTACCAACTTCATCATCATTTACGCCTTTTTGTAAAGTAACTACCAATGTTGTAGATAAATTAAGCGCATTTAAATGTTCCAATGCTTTCATTCTTGTAGCAGTTAAATCCTTGCCGCGTAGCTGTTCTAAAGCAGCTGGCTTAAACGAATCGAATTGTAGGTATATTTCAAAATCGGGAGCGTAAGTTGCCAGCTTTTTTGCAAACTCAAAGTCTTTGGCAATGCGTATGCCATTGGTGTTAAGCATTAAATGCTTGATGGGTTTTTTCTTGGCAATATCCAGTATGGCAAAAAAATCGGGGTGTATGGTTGGTTCGCCGCCGCTTATTTGTACTACATCGGGCGTACCTTCATTGGCAACAATTATATCCAGCATTTTTTCTACTTCTTCAACCGTCCTGTGGCGGCCGTAATGCGGACTGCTCATGGCGTAACAAGTGGGGCATTGCAGGTTGCAACGGTCTGTAATTTCAATTACGGTAAGGCAACTATGCTGCTCATGGTCCATGCAAAGCCCACAATCGTACGGGCAGCCATACGTTGTTTTGGTATTAAAATGTAAAGGTGTTTCGGAAGGCTTGTTGTAGTTGCGGATATTTTTATAATATTCGATATCTGTAGCAATAAGTACTTTTTCAAAGCCATGCTCCCGGCAGTTTTTTAGCATGTACACATTGCTATTTTCAAAAATAATCTTGGCATCTACGCGTCGCAAACAGGTGCTGCAAATGCTAAGGGTAAAATCATAGTATACATATGGGCGTTCGGGCATAGCGGGTTATTTTGATATTTTTAAAGTGTTTGTATTCTTTGTATAAATTAACTAATTTAAAAGAGGATGCAACTATTTTCATTTTAAAACCTACCTCAATTTTGTTGAAATTATCTTTAAAGCTGTATCAGCTTTTATATATAAATTTTTATGCCTTACTGAATTTAATACATAATAGAGCGAACCAAGCAAAGCCGTAAGCTGTATGGTTGATAAGCCGAAAACTATTATGTAGGAAGGCTTTATAAAATCACAAAAAAACCTGAACAAAATGTAGCCAATCATAAATAGCTTAAAGCGGGCACCTTCGGTCAGCGTGTATCTTTTATCAACCTGCACTAATGTTATCCATAATAAAAGTAAAAAAAGCATCTCGTATAAAGTAACAGGGTGCCGCAATAAGCCATCGCCTAAATCCATCCCGGTAAAAAAAGTTGTTGGGGTGCCATAGGTTTCTTCGTATACGCCCATGCTAAAACAGCCAATGCGCCCAATAATGAGCGCCAGTATCATTGGGTAAGTAAATAGGTCACCGCTACTGTGTTTTTCTTTCAATATTTTTTTTATAAGTTCTACGCCAAATAAGCCGCCTAAAAAACCGCCCAGTACTGTTTTGTTGCTGTAGATATAGAGCCATATATTTTTTGTGCGGAACAATTCGTAAGGCCTTTCCAGGCTGCCAATAAGCCTGCTGCCAATTAATGCCCCAAAAATGGCACCCACTAATATCCATGTCCTGTTGATAGATGCTATGGTATCCCCCTGCCTTTTGCGCAAGTATAAAAAGTAACGGAAGCCGAAAAAAAAGCCGGCTGTTTCCATAATAAAATGCAGCTGAATGCTTTGCTTAAAAAAACTTATTTCTACAGGATAATGCATTCGGAATATTTATAAATTATTGCCTTACCCAAACCTCGCTATCAGGGTTTTTTTCGTACAAGATAATGCCATAATTTTTTGCATAGGTAATTTTGTATACACCACTTTTTTTAGTAAAGGCAGAGTCGCTATAAACAGACTGTGCCAATGGATAAATTTTTCCATTTAAAGCATAATTTGTAATTGTTTTTGGGCTAATATTCCATAGGCCTATGCTAAAACCAGCAAATCCATTATCTCCTAAATCTTGCCCAAAAAAAGTAGTACGCCCAAATGTTATAGCGGCGCTTCTTTTTTGGGTGGTGGAGTAAGCATCTTGCTCATCAAGAAGCCGAATGGTAAATAAGGAATAATAAAAAGAATCTTTTTGCGCAGAACTAAAAGTTTTACCCGCGCTGCAGCCACGGTTTAGTGTACTAAAGCCGGTTTGGTAGTCATAAGCAGCGGTAGAATCATCCAGTACCAAATTAAGCGTATCGTTTACGCCAACGCCATTCTTAAAAACAAGCTGTTGTTTGTTTTTGTATGGAAACCAGGCATCCAGCACAGCATCTTTGTATGCGGGGCACGGTACTTTTTTAGAGCATTCGCTTTTGCAGGATGACAATAGCATTAAAAATAAGATAGCAATAGTTGAAGTTAACTTTAGCATTTTTGATTTGTACTAAGATAATTAATATACCGTTATTGTATAGAGGCTGCCAAGAAACAAAATGCAGCTTTAAAATTTTTTTAAAAAGAAGGGATGATGGTGCCTCATTTATTTGAAAGTTGTACCTTATCGGTATTAAAATAAATTAAAACTTTTACCGTTACAATCTGTTTTATATATAAAGAAAAAAAGCAGCAAAGCCTTAACTTTGCCAAGCAAAACCCTCAACATGGATATCAAAGCCGGCAAACTGCTCAGTGAAATTAATAACCCAGCAGACCTTAAAAAATTAAGCAGGGAGCAACTGCACCTTGTGTCAGACGAACTGCGCCAATATATCATTGATGTTGTGAGCGTGCATGGCGGTCATTTTGCAGCCAGCCTGGGTGTGGTTGAATTGAGCGTGGCACTACATTATGTGTTTAACACGCCATACGACCAGCTAGTATGGGATGTCGGGCATCAGGCTTACGGGCATAAAATTTTAACTGGTAGAAGAGACCAATTCCCCACCAATAGAAAATACCACGGCATAAGTGGTTTTCCAAATAGAAACGAAAGCGAATATGATACATTTGGCGTGGGGCATTCCTCCACTTCCATCAGCGCAGCTTTAGGCATGGCAATGGCCAGTTATTACAAAGGCGAAAAAGACAGGCAACACATTGCCGTAATTGGCGATGGCGCTATGACGGCCGGCATTTCTTTTGAAGCAATGAACCATGCAGGTATTGCCAACAGTAATGTCTTAATTATTTTAAACGATAATAATATGAGCATCGACCCTAATGTTGGTGCCTTAAAAGAATATTTGACTGACATAACCACTTCCCACACCTATAATAAAGTAAAGGATGATGTGTGGAATTTATTGGGGAAACTGCCCGTAGGCAAAACTTTTTCCCGTTCGATGGCGCAAAAATTAACCGATGGTTTAAAAGGCATGGTAATCAGCAGTGCTAATTTGTTTGAAGCATTAAACCTGCGCTATTTTGGGCCAATCGATGGGCATAATATTGCCAAACTGGTAGATACATTATCTGACCTTAAAAATATTCCTGGCCCCAAAATTTTACACATTAAAACCATTAAAGGCAAAGGCTACGAGCTGGCAGAAAAAGACCAAACCAAATGGCATGCACCAGGCTTATTCGATAAACTAACCGGCGAGATACAAAAGAAAAAATTCGATATTCCGCAGCCTTTAAAATACCAGGATGTTTTCGGTCATACTATTATTGAGCTGGCCGAAATGAACGATAAAATAATGGGCATCACTCCAGCAATGCCCAGTGGCTCATCTTTAAAATATATGATGGAGAAAATGCCAGACAGGGCTTTTGATGTAGGTATTTGCGAACAGCATGCCGTAACATTAAGCGCAGGTTTAGCCACACAAGGCATGCGGGTTTTTTGCAATATTTATTCTTCTTTTATGCAGCGTGCCTACGACATGGTAGTGCATGATGTAGCCATACAAAAATTACCCGTAGTTTTTTGCCTGGATAGGGCAGGGCTTGTAGGCGAAGATGGTGCCACACATCACGGCTGTTACGATATTGCGTTTATGCGCTGCATACCAAATATGATAGTAAGCGCACCCATGAACGAAAAGGAATTGCGAAACCTGATGTACACCGCTCAATTAGATAGTACTACCAACCCGTTCGTTATCCGCTACCCACGTGGCGAAGGTGTTTTGCAAGAGTGGAAATCGCCCTTTGAGGAATTACAGATTGGCAAAGGCAGAAAATTAAAAGAGGGGCAGGATATAGCGATATTATCTTTCGGGCATCCGGGAAATTCCGCCGCCGCCGCCATTCGTGATGTAAAAGCAGAAGGCATTAATCCGGCACATTATGATATGCGTTTCGTTAAGCCAATAGATGAGGCGTTACTGCACGAAGTATTTAATAAATATAGTAAAATAATTACTATAGAAGATGGTACCGTTGTTGGCGGTTTTGGATCTGCCATTTTAGAATTTATGAACCAACATAACTACAAAGCCGAAGTAAAAGTAATGGGCATACCAGATAGGCTGGTAGAGCATGGAACGCTTAAGCAGCTCCACGAAGAAATTGGCTTAGATACCAACGCCATTGCGGCTTTGCTAAGGCAAATGATGAAAGAAAAAGTAACTATTTCACAAACAGCCCACTAATTAAATAGCTGCCCGGGCAATACAGGAGCTTTGGGCGGCATTGTTGTGTGACTCCCTTGTGCAAAAATAGCTTTGGGGCACACCTCCTCAACTCGTTATAATATTGGTACCCGTAACAGTAAGCCCCACCAATTTGTATCAGCCCTTTGAAATCTTTTAACAATGCATATGCTAAGCTGTTAAATAAATATTGCATAAATATTTATTAATAGGCAATATAATAACCTAGTAAATATCAAATACTATTTGATATTTACTAGGTTATTATATTATAGCTTAGGCAGGTATTTACTTATAAAAATTGCAGCTCCAACTATATGGATGCCCTTATTGGTTACATAATCTACCTCTGCGGAGCAAACCACAAAATTACTTTTGCTTTTTAAGTCTTCAATACATTGAAAAAATCCTTTGGTTACAACCGGGGCTTTGCTTAACTTAATTTCTATGCATGCTTTTACTATATGACCGCGTACCAGTACCAGGTCGCATTCAGCACCAGCCTGGGTCCTGTAATAATACATATCCAGCCTGTTATCTTTTGCATATAATACCTGGCTAACAATGTAGCCTTCCCACGATGCGCCTACAGCAGGGTTATGTAACAAATCTTTTTCAACATGCACCCTTAATAAATAATG